>JAYZBJ010000214.1:0-4867 GCA_036338795.1 Pseudomonadota bacterium
CGCATCTTGCTTCGCGGGGGATGAAGTGGATCCAGCGCACAAGTGATGAAGCGATGGATGACGACGCGCTCAGGGATTATCTGAAAGAGAGCTACCGGCTGGTCTCGCTTGGCCTGACGAAAAAGCTGCAACGTGAGCTCGGATTGAACCAATAGCCGCATGCGGCGCCGGAACAGCGTCTTCGGAGAGCCGTTGTCCTAAGGTAATCCAAGGAGACATCATGACCCTGACGACCAAGCATTTCGGCACTGAAATCCCCTCGATCGGTTTCGGCACGTGGAAATTGAAAGACGACACCGCGCAGATGTGCGTCGCCAAGGCGATCGAGGCCGGTTATCGCATGATCGATACGGCTCAGGCCTATGAAAACGAACAGCATGTCGGCAAAGGCATCGCTGACGCCCAGACGCCACGTGACGAGCTTTGGGTCACCACGAAAATCTGGATGTCCGACTTCAAGGATGGCGACCTTCAACCGTCACTTGAACAAAGCCTCGAGCGCCTCGGGCTTGAACAGGTTGATCTCACCTTGTTGCACTGGCCAAGCAAGGATGTGCCGCTGGACGAAACAATCGGAGCATTGAACGATGCTCACGAAAAAGGTCTGACGAAAAACATCGGTGTATCGAATTTCACCACCGAGCAGATGGCCGAGGCGGTAAAGCTGTCCAAGGCTCCGATCCTGACCAATCAGGTCGAGTACCACCCTTTCATCGATCAGACGCCCGTTCTTGAAGCGGCCCATGCGCTGGGCATGTCGATCACAGCGTATTCCCCGCTGGCACAAGGACAGGTCTTCGACAATTCTGTCCTCAAGGAGATTGGCGAGAAATACGGCAAGTCACCGGCGCAGGTGACTGTTCGCTGGTTCGCCCAGCAGCCGGGCGTGATCACGATCCCCCGCTCCTCATCGCCGGATCACCTTGCCGCGAACAATGATGTGCACGACTTCGAGCTCACCGCTGAGGAAATGGGCCGCATCACCGCGTTGAAGGCGAATAATCAGCGCCTCATCAATCCGAGCTGGGCACCTGAGTGGGACAAGGCAGCGTAATGGCTGAGCGTCCTGAAATCGGGGATATGCCCCGCTATGATGGTTTGAGGGCGGTGGTCGTCAACTGCACCCTCAAGCCATCACCCGCTCTCAGCCATACTGACGGCCTCATGTCAGTCGTCAGCGACATCATGAAGACTGCCGGATGCTCGGTCGAAACAATAAGGGCTGTGGATCACGTGATCGCACCGGGCGTCCAGCCGGACATGACCGAACACGGCGCGTCGCGGGACGACTGGCCTGACCTCGCACACAAGATTCTGGAGGCCGACATCCTGGTATTGGGCACACCGATCTGGCTTGGCGAGCCTTCGTCGGTCTGCCGCCGGGTAATTGAGCGCCTTTACGCCTTGTCTGGCTGGAAAAATGACAAGGGACAGTCGATCTACTATGGCAAGGCCGCGGGCGTCGTGATCACAGGCAATGAGGACGGCGTCAAACACTGCGCCAGCGGTATGCTGTATGCACTTGGACACCTCGGTTACATGGTGCCCCCTCAGGCGGATGCGGGCTGGATCGGCGAGATTGGACCTGGGCCTTCGTATTGTGACGAAGGGTCAGGTGCTGGGTCACACCCGTTCACTCAGCGAAATGCGACCATCCTCGCCTGGAACATGATGCATACCGCCAACATGCTCAAACAGGCTGGTGGTCTGCCAAATTACGGAAATGATCGCGACGCATTTGATGATGGCGCGTCATTTGGTCATCCGAACCCGGAATACCGCTAGACCTTTTCAATGGTCACGCTTGGCACTTCACCTTTCGGCCCGTAGCAGAAATCGAACAGATTGCCGGATGCGATAGCGTTTTTGGTCGCCTCGTATCCGGCTGCTACGGCCTCGTCATAGGCTTCCCAGTCACGCAATTCGATATCGCGCAGTTCTGGCACGATCAGCACGTCGACAAGCTCGCGGCCAGCTGACGGGTCGACACTCAGTGTCGCCGATCGCATCAACAGACCCGCGATGGGCGGGGCGGACGAGAAGCCGTTTTTCCAGACCCACCGGAAAAAGCCAGGTGGGTTGGTGAAGTCCTTGGCAGACAGGCCCTCGGGCGCTCGCGCCACGTCCGAACCGATCACCAGTCCGCGATGCAGCTCGCGCATCACACCGGTCGGGAAGTTGTTCAGCACGGCACCATCCACGAGAACTTCACCCTCGTGCACGACGGGCGGTAGGATGCCGGGCAGTGAAATCGTAGCTCTAAGTGCCTTGCGAAGCTCGCCCTTGCGGTGCACGCGGTAGGTCCCGTCCGTGAGATTGGTCGAGACGGCAAAGAAAGGGATTTGCAAGTCGCCGATCTCCGCATCCCCAAAGTGCTCGTGGAGGCGGGTATTTACGCGCTTGCCGCGAACCATCGACACCACTGGCAACATGAAGTCGCCGAGGGGATTGGTTTCAACGAACGCTTTCCGGATACGCCGGTCGATCTCATCATCGTCCCACCCCATCGCGACACAGCCGGCCACCACGGCGCCCATGGAAGAGCCGCCAACGAAGTCGATGGGGATGTTTGCCTCGCGAAGCGCCTTCACCACACCGATATGAGCATAGGCGCGCGCGCCGCCGCCCGAAAGCACCAGTCCAACGGAACGCCCGGCCATGACGCGGGCCAGCCGGTCACACGAAGCGCCGTCCATCCCCTCCCAGTGAAGCAGGCGGGCGGCACTGGCCGCATCCAGCCATTCAGCAGGCTTTGCCGCCTGCCGCTCGCCGCCGTGATGCAGAAGTATGACATCGATCAGCTTCAGTGACCGGGCAGGGGAATTGTCTTCTGGCATGAGTGGATGTGATGGCCGCGCATCCGCGCGTCCGACAACCCATATCCGGTCTGCCTGGCGGACAGACAGCCGATACCAGGAGCTGTCTCCGACGGCTGATACCAGCATGACGACATCGTATTCGGCTTCCAGTCGGTCAAAGAAACCGGCCGGCTGGTCGGTGCCTTCTTTCTCGTCAATGATCCGGCACTTGAGACCAAACTTGTCGAGCGAAGCCTTGAGTGACCGGGCCCGCAGGTTGAGGTCAATCGTCGGAGAGGTCGCGACAAGGGCGAACACTTTCGGGGCATTGCGACGGCTCGGCTTGCGGCCTTCGCGGAGCCGCGTCAGCATCAACCGGATCATTGCGGTCAGGATTTCCGGCTCAGCCTTTACCAGCCGGTCAAATCCGGCCCTGGAGATTTCCAGGATTTCGGCGTCGCGCAGTGCATAGACGGAACTGGTATGCGGCGCGTTGTCCGGAACGCCGTCGCCGTCGGCATCTTCCGCGCCTTCAAACAGTGCCATCTCGCCGACGGGCTCGCCTGCACGGATATGTCCGATGAAATCGTTGCGGCCATCCACCATTGTCCTGAATGCGCCGAGTGAACCGGAGAGGACGAAATAGATTGAATTGGAAATCTCGCCGGCCTTGAACAGTTCCCAGCCAGCAGGCAGCGAAAACCAGCGCGCCTCACGCCCCGCCGCGCGCAGCGCTCGCTTGGGGACGTCCTCAAGAAAAGGTATGGTTTTCAGTGTCGGCGTGATGTTCAGACTCATAGGTCTGAATGTGTTCGCAGCCGGCCCTTCTGAAAAGGGCTTTTTACCTTTCTGAGGCGTCCAGGGTGGTGCAGTCCTGAACATGATCACTTGTCCGGGATGACAATGCCTGATTGCGGCTATAGTTCTGCAAGAAACAGTCCACGGGAGGGCAAATGCCGGTTCTCAAATCCAAACTCGACACCGCAGGCGCAAAATTTTCCGCCAACCGGCAGGCTATGGAAGCCTTGCTCGAGGAACTTCGCGAAAAAACCGCAACGGCCGCCAGAGGCGGGTCCGATGGCGCACGCAAGCGTCACACCGATCGTGGCAAGCTGCTGCCGCGCGAACGGGTTGAGCGTTTGCTGGATCCGGGGACGCCGTTCCTCGAAATCGGTGCGCTCGCAGCGAACGGCATGTATGATGATGAAGCGCCAGGCGCTGGCATCATTACAGGCGTTGGCCGTGTAGAAGGCCGCGAGTGCATGATCGTGTGCAACGATGCGACGGTGAAGGGCGGCGCCTATTTTCCAGAAACGGTGAAGAAGCACCTGCGCGCCCAGGAAATCGCGATGCAGAATCACCTGCCTTGCATCTATCTGGTTGATTCAGGCGGCGCGAACCTGCCGCACCAGGCTGAAGTCTTCCCGGACCGGGAGCATTTTGGACGCATCTTTTTCAATCAGGCGCAGATGAGCGCAAAGGGAATTCCCCAGATTGCCTCGGTCATGGGCTCGTGCACGGCAGGCGGTGCATACGTGCCCGCCATGTCGGACGAGACAATCATCGTGCGCAAACAGGGCACTATCTTCCTTGGTGGCCCGCCATTGGTGAAAGCGGCGACCGGTGAGGAGATTTCCGCCGAAGACCTTGGCGGCGCTGACGTTCACGCCCGCAAGTCCGGCGTTGCCGACCATTATGCCGCGAGCGACGAGCACGCCCTCGCAATTGTACGGTCGATCGTGCGCTCGCTTCATTTGCCCAAACCGGAGAATGTCGGGCTGACCGAGCCGGTCGAGCCGCTTTATGATCCGAAGGAGCTTCACGGCCTCGTGCCGATGGATGTTCGTGAGCCTTACGATGCGCGCGAAGTCATTGCCCGGACGGTCGATGGTTCAGAATTTCACGAATTCAAACATCTCTATGGCGAAACGCTGGTTTGCGGCTTCGCTAAAATCTACGGCATGCCGGTCGCAATCCTCGCGAATAACGGCATCCTGTTCTCTGAAAGCGCGCAGAAGGCAGCCCACTTCATCGAGTTGGCCGACCAGCGCCGTATCCCGCTTGTCTTC
>JAYZBJ010000215.1:0-4002 GCA_036338795.1 Pseudomonadota bacterium
TGGCCGACAGAGCAGCCAGGCCTGACTTTCAGAATATCCAGCATCCGCCGACGGCTCTCATGAGAGAGCGCCTGGAAGATGGCTGACATATCATCATCAGTAATCATGTAATTACTTAATTACATGTTTTAATGGCTGTCAAGTTGATCCGTTGGCATGTGGCGCGCGTAACGAGTAAAAACTCAGGAAGGAACACCAGATGCGATTGTCCATCCTATTCGCTCCAGCGCTCATATTGGCTTCGGCTGGCGGCACGACCGGGTGCGTGTCAAACTCGATCGAGGACTTCGCCAATTCAGACCGGGACTTGAAACTGGAAGAGTATTTCCTCGGCGATACCAGCGCCTACGGGATTTTCGAGGACCGGTTCGGCAAGGTACGTACGCAGTTCAAGGTCGATATCACCGGGACTTATAACAACAGCACGCTCACGCTCGTCGAGGACTTCACCTATGACGACGGCGAACTGGACACCCGGACCTGGGTCATAGAGGTCCTGGGCGACGGCAACTATCGCGGCACAGCTAATGACGTGCCCGGCCCCGCCATTGGCCGCGCTATGGGCAATGCTTTTCACTGGGAGTATTCCACACGCCTTAAGGTCGATGGCGACACATGGACGGTGGGCTTTGACGACTGGATGTACCTGCTGGACGACAATGTGCTGATCAATCGCGCCACGGTCACCCGTTTCGGCATTCGGATTGGTGAAGTGACGATCGCGTTCCAGAAGGGTGAGCGTTAGAGTGTGCCGGGCAGGTCGAGATTGTGCTTGCCCATGATCACTTCATTTCGGAAGGTCGTGCACTCCACGGAAGACAACGTCTTGCCACGGTAGGAAGCTGCATCAGCTTCCAGATCGGCCATCATCGTTTCGAACTGGTTGGCACGTTGCAGCGCATTCATAGCAATTTGCCCCGTCATCCCCTTCACCATGATTTCGGCAGGATTGGTCGGAATATCCTGCTCAAATGCCGACAGGTCGTATTCCGAGGGTTCGTCCAACGCCAGGTCGCGCAACGTATTGGTCTTCTCGAAATTCGCGTCGTAATAGATGTTCAACGCCTTGCTATAGTGTTCTGCCGGGCCAACGCTCGCGCAGTTGCGAAGCGTTCGGGTGACCATCGCATAGCGCTGTAGCTGCTCTCTCGCGGAAAACTCCGGCGCGCCGGTCTCGACCGCAGGTGGTGGCTCGGTCTTCACCAACCGCATCTGTCCGGAAAGGGCCGGTGCCTCCGGAGCACCTTCGGCCAAACTGGTAGGTTGCTCCACATCTTTACCGTTGGGCATGAAACCAAGCGCGACACCAGCGGCAATGCCGACAACAGGAAGGATCGCGACAGCACCCCAGAACCAGGTGTTGTTCCGTTCCTTTGCGCCCGCACTCTTGATGAGTGCTTCGCGGTCAAATCCTTCCATGATCGCTCTCCGCCCTATCAGGATCGAGCGATGTTATCGCACAAAGACTTGGGAAAGCCGTTAATTCGAAACGGCAGATTCTTCCGATGCCGTCTGCGCGCGGTTCAGCAAGGCGCCGCACGGCGCATCTGAGGCCGCACCAGGCTCGATGAAAGGCAGGGCCGCGAGGCCGCCGCTAAGCGAAGCGAGAATGCCGACCAACCCAAACTGCGCCACCGTCTGTGCACTGAATGGCTGGATTTCCGGATTCCGCAATGTGCCGCCGATACCGACATCACCGATCAGCGTTCCGAGAGAAGCGTCTTTCGCATCTGATCGAACACTCAGTTTTAGCCTCTCAGTCCCGAGGCCCACCTCACCTCGCACAACAACGAGACTGTCATCAGTATCAATTACAGCCGGCGCAAATGAGCCAATCCCGTCTGCAAACTCGACCACGACCGCCAGGCATCTCGCCTCGACATAACTTCGGTCATCCGCCGGTTCGCCTAGTACGGTAAGCGCCTCCACCAGATCGAGAGCAGCGCCTTCGACCGCCAAGGCAAGGATGTCCGCATCAGTCGACCAGAAGGCGGCCGATCCATTGAGCTGATCGGCAGCCTGTCTGAACCCATCGCCAGTCGCCTCGACTTTGAAACGCCCTTCCGCATGGCCTCGTGCGTACGGTGAAAGGGCAAGACTATCCATTGGCACCTCATTCAGGTTGCCCTCGACCGTCGTGACCGCCGGTGAACGCGTACCATCGATGGTCGCATAAGCGTCAATGCTGCCATCACTAAAACCGACCATGACGAGAGGCGCACGCACAACGCGCCCTTCAATCTCGAAATTCAGCTGAAGGCTCTGGATATCGAACACGGAATCCACGACCTCTCTGGCCTCAAAGTTGATCGTGCCATCAACCGCATCGAGTCTGGAGAAGTCGATTTCGACTGCGGGGATCAACCGCGAGCTTCGATTGTAGGCTTCCCTCGCACGGGTTTGCTCCGTGCCTACGGTCTCGTCCTCACCGACCCCGATCGGGATGCCAAACACGATACCGAGGTCGTCTGCGTCGAGCGAGCTCGAGTAGAGGTCGGCGTCCACGGTCGGCGTATCGCCATTCAGGTCGACACGCACTTTGCCGGACATATCACTATCTCCGACCCGCGTGTCAGGTTCAAAGTCGAGACGCCATGTCTGATCTCTGATGGCCACCGACATACGAACATTATAAGGCGGTGTGTCAGGCGCCGCGAGCCCAACGAGCGAGGCGACATCCGCGAAATTATCGCCCGCGATGATGAGTTTTCCTTCGATGGCCGAAAGGCTGTTGGTGGACGTCCCATTGAACCGAAGCTCGCTTCCCGCTCCTTTTGCGCGGATCATCAGCGCGCCCGATCTGAGCGAGCCGCGCGCCTCTTCCAAGAGGATCGTGTCAGGACCGCGCTCACGGCCAAGGCGGATTTCGATACCGGAAAGGACGATATCATCGACGACAGCGCGATAGTCGCTGATGGTCGCGTCTCCTTCGCCGCTGCTCTGACCGTCCAGACGGATATAACCGTCTGCACTTTCGAGACGAGCTATCCAGCTCACGAAGGGAAGAAAGCCGAAGATATTCACGCGGGCTTCGAGGCTTTGAGCATTCAACCGGTCCGGCAAGTCCAGGCCGGACGCAACAACAGTCGTGATTGCGGGAAACTTCACGTTCGCGCGTTCGACGCGGGCGCCGTCGGGTCCCCACTTTGCCAGGGCCCAGTTCGCAACCGGCGTTCCGAAGTGCGGCTGTGTCATCGCCAAAAGGAACAGGGCCAATGCGAGCAGTATGCTCGACAGGACCATCAGTGTGATCCCCAATGACTTTACCGGATTGAGCCGCATACCCAGTCAACGCGCCTGGACGCAAGCAGTTCTGTTACCGATTGGTGAGCGCAGCTCGCCCCTGCCAACGCGCCAGAGTCCTGCTATATGTTCGCTATGTGTTCCAGCCCGAATCGTCGCCCTTCAATCTCGGAGATGGCCGCCGCCCGCGCGCCCGTGCCGGACAGCGCCGCCAATTACCTGGACGGCCTGAACCCGGAACAGCGCGAAGCCGTTGAAACAACCGATGGTCCGCTTCTGGTGCTGGCCGGCGCCGGCACCGGCAAGACACGCGTGCTGACCACCCGACTTGCCCATATCATCGCGTCAAAACTGGCTTGGCCAAGTCAGACGCTGACCGTAACCTTTACCAACAAAGCCGCCCGCGAGATGCGGGAACGCGCGCTCGCCCTCATTGGTGACGCCGGCGAAGGCCTAAGGTGGCTGGGAACATTTCACTCTATCAGCGCCCAGATCCTGCGTCGTCACGCAGAACTGGCCGGTTTGAAGTCGACCTTCACTATTCTCGATAGCGACGATGCCATCCGCCTGTGCAAACAGGTAATCGAAGCGGAAAATATCGACACCAAACGGTGGACCCCACGTCACCTCGCCAGCCTCATTGATGGCTGGAAGAACCGTGCGCTCACGCCCGGCCGGGTACCGGAAGACGAAGCCTGGAATTTCGCTGATGGTAAAGGGATCAAACTCTATGAAATCTATCAGGCGAGACTGAAGGTC
>JAYZBJ010000216.1:0-8057 GCA_036338795.1 Pseudomonadota bacterium
AGGCGGCGGTTCGGGCGTTACATGCCCGTCCGCGTGATCTGCTTGCCCAGGGGAACGGCCTCGCTGAAGGACCCGGAAGTTGGCGACTGTCTTCTCGATCTGCAGGCCTTCGTCCGGCAAGCCGACTGGCCGCCCTGGGGGCCGGATGACTGACCTCGGACCCGGGGCTTTCGGAAGATCAATCCAATAAACAAAACAACCCGGCCGAAATCTCCGGCCGGGTCGCGTTTGAAAATGTCGGAAAGGCGATCTAGCCTTTGCGGGCTGCCTTCATGGCAACTCGACGCTCTGGCGTGCTGCCAACTGTATTTATTGCATTTTCAACAGCATCCTCGACACAGCGGCGCTCGAGCCGGATCTCTTCCAGCGTCTTCATGCCGGAACGGACGCCGCAGACACGCTCGGCAGCTCTCTCAATCTTCCTCAGGACAATTTTAGCGCCTGAGGCTGAACTGACATCGATGCCGGAATAGTCGATAACGGATTTTTGCGCGCTACCGGGCTGGTCAGCGAATGCGGGGGCTGCGGTCGCAGCGATCAAGGTTGCGGTGATAACGCCAGCAAGAACAGAACGGGACATGAGAACACCTTCTCTCTCTCATTTTTATCGACCCTTTCCCTGAGCCCTTTCTTCTTACGCCAACTTATCGTTTTTCAATAATTAATTCCATGCAATGTTACAACTGTTTTATAACTGTTACATCTTCCCCTATAGCGCGCATCACTTTAGCCAGAGAAGCCATGGCCCGATCCGCAACCGCCTTTGTCTGCCAAAGCTGTGGCACCACGCACCCCAAATGGGCGGGGCGCTGCGAGGCATGCGGAGCGTGGAATTCCCTCGTTGAAGAAGAGGCAGTCTCGGCCGCGCCCGGCGGTCTGGCCGCGCCGAAATCGATCTCGCAACGCGCCGGCAAGGCAGAGCTGACGACGCTCAGCGCGGTGAGTGAGGCCCCTGTCCGTCACGTCATTGGTGTGGATGAGCTGGACCGCGTTTTCGGAGGCGGCCTCGTCCCCTCCTCGGCAACGCTGATCGGTGGAGACCCCGGCATCGGCAAATCCACCCTGCTCCTGCAGGTGGCCGCCCGGCTTGCCCGCAATGGGCTGAAGACTGTCTACGTTTCTGGTGAGGAAGCTGCCGCCCAGATCCAGGACCGGGCGCGCCGCCTCAAGGTCGCCGAGAGCCCGGTCGAACTCGCCACCGAAACCGACCTCAGGAAAGTGCTGTCGACGCTGAAGGCCGAACAGCCGGACTTCGTCGTCATCGACTCCATTCAGACCATGTGGTCCGACAGCCTCGAGGCAGCCCCCGGCTCTGTTGCCCAGGTCCGCGCCTGTGCGCAGGAGCTGACCCGATGGGCCAAGAAGTCAGGTGTCGCGCTGATCCTGGTCGGCCACGTGACCAAGGAAGGCCAGATCGCGGGCCCTCGCGTGGTCGAGCATATGGTCGACACGGTCTTTTATTTCGAAGGCGAGCGCGGTCACCAGTTCCGCATCCTCCGCGCCGTAAAGAACCGCTTCGGCCCGACGGACGAGATCGGCATCTTCGAGATGCACCAGTACGGCCTCGCCCCGGCACGTGAGCCGTCCGCGCTGTTCCTCTCCAGTGACAGCGAGAATGCTGGCGGTGCCGCGGTGTTCGCTGCCATGGAAGGCTCTCGCCCCGTGCTCGCCGAAGTGCAGGCGCTGGTCTCCGCATCGGCCTACGGCACGCCGCGCCGCTCCATCGTCGGCTGGGACGCAAACCGTCTTGCAATGGTGCTCGCTGTCCTTGAAGCGCGCTGCGCGGTCTCCCTCGGCGGGCGGGACGTCTACCTATCAGTCGCTGGCGGATACCGAATCAATGAACCAGCGGGCGACCTTGCCGCCGCAGCTGCCCTGCTGACATCGCTGGCCGACAGGCCTGCCCCCGAAAAATCCGTCTTCTTCGGCGAAATCGCCCTCTCCGGTTCAATCCGGCCTGTTGCACGCATGGAGCAACGGCTTAAAGAAGCTCAGAGGCTGGGCTTCAAGCACGCATTCGTTCCGGAAGGCAGCTACTCGGCAATTGAAGGGTTGACCGTGACGGGCCTCGCACGGCTATCTGAACTTGTAGAGTTACTAGGTGCGGAAACAGACGCATGATGGACGCCCTCACAGCCTTTGACGCGATCGTGATCGTCCTGCTGATCATCTCGACGCTCATGGCATTGGCTCGTGGTTTCATGCGAGAGCTCGCTACGCTGGGCGCTTTCATCGCTGCGCTTGCCGCTGCCTATTATGCACGTCTCTTCCTGCGCGAACCGCTGAGCAGCCTGATGCCCGCCGATTCGCCTGACTGGCTGCCGGACCTGATCCTGTTCATCGGCTTTTTCCTGCTCGTCTATGTGGTGGTTGCCTGGCTCGGCGCGAGCCTGTCCAAATCCATCCAGGGCGCCGAGGGCGTAAGCGCGTTCGACCGTGTGGCCGGCGCTGTCTTCGGCTTCGCTCGGGGCGCCGTCGTCCTTGTATTCTTTGTTTTCCTCATGCGGATGGCCCTCGATCAGGACCGTATCCCGGAGTGGATTCGCGACGCACAAACCTACCCAATTCTCGAGAGCGGTGCAGAGTATGTGAAGGATGCCGCGCCGCAGGTCGGCGAGCGTGTTCAGCAGCGCCTTCCTCTTGACGAGGCCAGCTCGCCAGCATAACTCGCCGTCATATATTTGCCACGTGCGAGGTGTCGATGTTCTGGGATCACGATGACGATAAGCCTCGTGAGGAGTGTGGCATCGTAGGCGTCTACGGCCACCCTGAAGCTTCCCTTCTGACAGCGCTCGGACTGCACGCACTACAGCATCGCGGCCAGGAAGCGTGCGGCATCGCAACATTCGACGGAGAGCGTTTTCACAATGAGCGCCATATGGGCCTTGTCGGTGAAAACTTTGGTGGTGACCTGAAAGGACGCCTGCCTGGCTCTTCGGCCATCGGCCACAACCGCTACTCCACGCAGGGCAAGCCGGCCGCACGCAACATTCAGCCCATCTTCGCCGACCTCGCCTCCTCGGGCTTCGCCGTCGCGCACAATGGTAACATCACGAATGCGCGCGCCCTTCGACGTGACCTGATCGAAAAGGGCGCGATCTTCCAGTCCACCATGGACACCGAAGTCGTCCTGCAGCTTGTCGCTCGCAGCCCGAAGCCGCTCATGCGCGACCGCTTCCAGGAGGCCCTGACGCATATCGAAGGCGGCTATGCCCTTGTCGGCCTGACCAACAAGAAACTCATCGGCGCCCGTGACCCGATTGGTCTTCGCCCGTTGGTGCTTGGCAAGATCGGCAACGGTTGGGTCCTCGCATCGGAAACGTGCGCGCTCGACATCATCGGCGCAGAATTCGTGCGCGAGATCGAGAATGGCGAAGTGGTCATCATCAGCGAAGAGGGTGTAGAGAGCTACTTCCCCTTCCCGCGTCGCCCGGAAGCGCCGTGCCTTTTCGAGTACGTCTATTTCGCTCGCCCGGACAGCGTTGTGCAGGGCCGCAGCGTCTATGAAGTACGCCGCCGCATGGGCAATCAGCTCGCCCGTGAAAATCCGGCAGACGTCGATGTGATTGTGCCCGTCCCGGATTCAGGCGTACCGGCCGCGATCGGCTTTTCCGAAGTCAGCGGCGTGCCATTCCAGCTTGGCATTATCCGAAGCCACTATGTCGGCCGGACCTTCATTCAGCCGACCCAGTCCGGTCGCCAGACCTCAATCTCCCGTAAGCACTCGCCCAACAAGGCTGTTCTTGAAGGCAAGCGTGTGCTGCTCGTCGACGACTCCATCGTCCGTGGCAACACATCGAAGAAGATCGTCCAGATGGTTCGCGACGCTGGTGCCCGTGAGGTTCACCTTCGTTCGGCAAGCCCGCCGATCGTCCATCCCGACTTCTACGGCATCGATATGGCAGCCCAGTCGGAACTGATCGCGGCGAACCACTCGCTGGAAGAGATGCGCAACTACCTCAAGGTCGAGTCGCTGGGCTTCCTGTCGGTGCCGGGTCTCTACGCCGCCATTGGCGTTGAGCGGAACATCGACATGCCGCAATTCTCTGATCACTGCTTCACCGGCTGCTACCCGACGCGCCTAGTCGATCACATGCGTGACGAGAGCGGCAAGGAAAGACAGCTTTCCCTTCTGGACTAAGCCAGAGGAGCGATTTAGTCCGCCTCCATGGATAAACGGATCACACTGGTCACTGGCGCTTCCCGAGGAATCGGCAAGGCCGCCGCGCTGAAGCTAGCTTCCCAAGGTCATCACATCGTCGCAACGGCGCGCTCCAAACTTGCGCTTGAAAAGCTCGATGATGAAATTCGCGCGGCTGGAAGCAGCGCGACACTCGTCCCGATGGACCTGAAGGACAAGACGGCGTTCGAAACGCTGGGCCAGGCCCTGGCGAGCAAGTTCGGACGGCTGGACGGCCTGCTCGGCAATGCCGGTATCCTCGGCACGATCGGCCCGCTTCAGGCGATGGGGCCGCGCAGCTTCGAGGAAACGATCGAAGTGAACCTGACAGCCAACTGGCGCCTGATCCGTGCCATGCATCCGCTGCTTCAACGTTCGGAAACGCCGCGCGCAGTCTTTGTGACATCAGGTGTCGTGCCGCGCCCAAGAGCGTTCTGGGGACCTTATCAGGCCTCGAAGGCCGGGCTTGAAGGGCTCGTCGCCGCGTGGGCTGACGAGAATGAGAACATGGCTCTGCGCGTCAACCTGTTCGACCCCGGCGCAACCCGCACGGGCATGCGCGCTGAAGCGATGCCGAGTGAAGATCCGAAGACGCTGCCGACGCCCGAAGAGGTCGTTGAAAAGCTGGTTCCGCTGCTTGAGGCGTCAGAGACACGCACCGGCGAACGCATTGCCTTCCGCGACTAGCGCGGTTTGGTTTTGCGCCGCCCTTGGGACTTGTCGGCGTATGGGTTTGCCCCCTGCCTCACGAACAATCTGATCGGCACGCCCTGCATATCGAATGCTTCCCGAATCCCGTTGATCAGGAAACGCTTGTACTGTTCAGGCATCTGGTCGCCGCGTGAAGCGATCAACACGAATGTTGGCGGCCGCGATTTCATCTGCGCCATGTAACGCGGCTTGATGCGCTTGCCATGAACGGCTGGTGGCGGATGACGCTCAATGGTGTAGCGGAGCCAGCGGTTGAGGTCGCCCGTCTTCACCCGAGCGCACCAGTCATCATAAACCTTCGCCACAGCAGGCATGAACCGGTCGACGCGCTTGCCAGTGAGGCCGGACAAGGTGACGAGCGGTGCGCCCTTGGCATTGGGAAGCAGGCGTTTTGCGAGATCGGTCAGCTCGCGCATTTTCTGCGCGTGGTTCTCGACCTTGTCCCACTTGGAAATAACGAAGACGAGACCGCGCCCTTCACGAACCGCAAGATCTGCGATCTGAAGGTCCTGTTTCTCGAACGCATCGTCCGGGTCCATGACCAGCGCAATGATGTCGGCGTATTTCAGCGAGCGAACGGTTTCGCCCGTGGACATACGCTCCAGCTTTTCCTGGACCTTTGACTTGCGGCGAAGACCCGCCGTGTCGACGAGTTTTACCTTGCGGCCTTCATACAGCCAATCGACCGAAATCGAATCCCGAGTGATGCCTGCCTCTGGTCCGGTCAGCACACGCTGCTCGCCGAGAAGCTGGTTGATCAGCGTCGATTTGCCAGCGTTAGGCCGCCCCACAATTGCAAGGCGGATTGGCTTCTTCTTCGCTTCTTCGCGGGCGGCAAGCTGCGCTTCGGCTTCTGCAGCGTCATCAATGCCAGCCGCTTCAAGACGCGCGGTCAGCTCATCTTCGGAGAGGTTGGGATCATCGACGTCGATCTCGGCCAGCTGGTCGAGGATCTCATCATTGAACCCTTCGCCCTCAGAGGCATCGTCTTCAGCGAAAGCCGCTTCGAAAGCTTCTTCGCCGAGCGCCTGGCGGATCGCGCCGTAAAGGTCACCCATACCTTCGCCGTGCGCGCCGGAAAGGCCGACAGGTTCGCCAAAACCGAGGCCCCAGGCTTCTGCAATGCCGGCGTCGCCCTGATTGCCCTCAGCCTTGTTGGCCGCGAGGACGACCGGCAGGTCAGCCTTCCGCAATACGGACGCAAACCGCTCGTCCATCGGGGTGACACCGTCACGGGCGTCGATGAGGAAAAGCGCAAGCTCCGCTTCGCGGATGGCCGTTTCTGTCTGGTGACGCATGCGTGCTTCGAGCGAGTCGTCGTGGACGTCTTCGAAGCCCGCCGTATCTATCAGGATGAGCGGCAGGTCGGCGAGGCGCCCCGGCGCTTCCTTTCGGTCACGCGTGACACCGGGCTGGTCGTCGACCAGCGCCAGCTGCTTGCCGGCGAGCCGGTTGAACAGCGTCGACTTGCCGACATTAGGCCGGCCGACAATGGCGATTTTCAACGGCATGGGCCGTCCCTTCCCAACACGCGCTCCGGCCTGTCCGAAGCAAAGCGCGACCGTTTAGCGGATCGCGATCAGGCGCGCATCATCTGTCAGCACAAAAAGCTTGTCGCCAACTGAGATCGGTTCGAGATACACGGCGTCGCCGAGTTCCAGCGAACCCGTACGCTCACCCGTCTGCGGTGACAGTGCGATGAGGCCGCCGAGCGAATTGACAACGATCACCTGGTTTGACGCAATGATCGGCCCTGCGTAGGCGATACGGCCTTTTTTCTTCTTCTGCTTCTCAAACCGGCGAAGTTCTTTGACCCAGTAGACATTGCCGGTATTGGCCTGGATCGCAGCGATCCGCCCGTCCGTACCGCTGACAAAGATGTAATTGCCAGCCAGCGCTGGTGCTGATGTCGAACCGATCGGTTGGACCCAGACGCGATTGCCGGTGCGACCATCAATGGCAGCCATGACGCCGGACTGGTTAGCCGCGAAGACGAGGCCGCCACCGATAACCGGACGCGACGCGATGTCATTGATGGAGGAGATCGGCGTGAAGCGACCCGGGCGTGACAGGGCTTCGGTCCACAGCCGGCGGCCGTTGGCAGCCAGATAGGCAATGATTTCACCCGACGAATACGGGGTGATAACGATATCCTCGATCGCTGCCGAGCTTGGCGAACCAAGTACGCGAGCCGATTCCGCGATGGCCTGGTCTGACCACAGGATGCGGCCGGAATTCACTTCAAATGCAAAGACCTCGTTATTGTTCGAGGACACATAGGCGCGGCCGTCCTTGATGGTCGGTGAGCCGGTCATTGGCGCTTCCATGTCGACGCGCCAGAGCTGGGAACCACTGTTTACATCCAGCGCGCTGACGAAGCCGAAGCCGCTGGCGACAATGAGCCGGTCTCCGGCAACGGCAAGACCTGAACCGACGCCAACATCATCCCGGCTGTTGCCGGATTCGAGCTCGCGGACCCAGAGTCGCTTGCCTGTGTTCACGTCAAACGCCCGGACAGTCTGTCGGGAGTCGATCACGAAGATGGCGGTGTCGCTAGCAACTGGCGGCGTGGTCAAGGCGGACTTGCGCGTGGAACCGCGGCCTGCATCTACCTTCCAGGCGATTTCAAGCTGGCTCGCTGCCGCGACGTGGCCTGGAGACTTGGTCGCCGTGGCACCCGCCTGCGACCAGCTTTCCAGAGGTGCCGCTTCAGGAAGCGTAATTTCAGCGGATTCCAGTTCCGGCGTTGGCTCGATGACTTCATCACCAAGCACCATCTCGATCCGGCCCGCCTTTTCCTCAGCCGTCAGACGCTCCTTCTCGGCGCGATTGCCGCTGAAGATGGAACAGCCACCGAGCGCAAGTACGACGGCACCGCCGACGCTCAGCCGTGCGAATTGATTGAGATTCATTCCGGTTGTTCTCCATCGGTTGCAGGCTCTGTGCCTTGCCCCCCGGCATTGCTGTCTTCCGCCTGGGTCACGACATCACCGCCCTCAGGCGCAGTAGATGCCGGGATCGTCGACAGCGCCCGCACGGCCCGTTGCCTGACACCTTGCGGTACGTATGGGCTTTCCAGACGCAGGAACGCAAACTGTTCACGGGCATAATCAAAATCGCCTTCGGCAACAGCCATCGAGGCGAGAAGCTCAAGCGCGAGCGCGCC
>JAYZBJ010000217.1:0-5362 GCA_036338795.1 Pseudomonadota bacterium
GAGATCATCGGATACACGGTCCAGAAACGGGACTATGAGCCGGCCACGCTGAACGCGCAGCTGAAAACGCCCGCAGGCGAGATCACGGTCCTGATCGCCCATTTTACCCGCCCCTGGCCGTTCAAGCCGCCCGAGTCGCAGATGCGTCATTATCGGGCGCTGGAAGACATTCTTCGCGATATCAATGGCCCGGCTGTTTTGCTCGGCGATTTCAATTCAACCCCATGGGGCCGGATAGGCCGACCGCTGCAGACGGACCATGGGTTTCAGCTTGCCAACCAGCCGGCCATCGGCACATGGCCGGGACGCGTCAATATTGATGACATGATGGACACGGTGGGCCTGCCGCGCTTCGCGACTATACCAATTGACCTTGCCTTTTGCCGTGGTGGCGCCGTCTGCACAGCCCATCGCGTTGGCGAAAATCTCGGTTCTGATCATCGCTACACACAGTTCGAAGTCTGGCTGACCGACAGCGTATCCGAAGGCAGCGAACCGGGCCAACAGTAAGTTCGGTGGCTTGCTTGCGCCACACGGCGGCGCATGCCACTGTCCCGGCCAATACGACTGCCAAAATGATCAAGGAATGCCCTTATGAAAGCTCTCTACGCGATTGCCGCGGCCGCCTGCCTGCCACTGGCTGCCCAGGCCGGACCGGTGACGCCGAACCAGGTCGAAACCGTGCTGGAGAATTATGGCGCCGAGATCTCGGGCTCGATGGGCGTGGGCGACAACGCACACGTCATCAATGCCCGCCTCAACAACCGCTCCATGTATGTCCGCCTTGATGAGTGCGACCAGTTCGATGAGTGCGGCATCGTGGTCATGTTCACCGCCTTCGAGATCGATGGCGAGATCGATGAAGAGACGCTTCTAAAGACCAACCGGTACAATGACAGCTTCCCGATTGGCCGCGCTTTCGTCTTCCCCGCAGAGAATGGCGGCGGCAATCTCGTTGGCATTGACTATGTGATCGACGTGTCCGGAGAGTCCGTGATTGATGGCGGCGACGTCCAGCGCTTCGAGCAGGCCGTGAACACCTATGTGAAGCACTGGCTGAGCGACGAATAGGCCCGGCGGGCGGCGCCCATCATGTCTGTTGAAACTCCTGATCTCGACACCTTCCAGGCGATGGCCGAGGACGCTTACGCGAACCTGCCAAAAGGCTTCCGTCAAGCCGCCGGTCGTATCGTGATCCACGTTCAGGACTTTGCCGATGCCGACGTGCTTGAAGAGATGGGTATTCGAAACCCGATGCACCTGACCGGGCTGTATCAGGGCATCCCGCTCATGCATGACAGCGTGACGTTTCCCAGCCCGGAATCGGCCCGCATCTTTCTCTACCGCAAACCCCTCCTCGCCGAGTTACAAACCCGCCCCGGTGTCACGCTGACCGAGTTGATCGAACACGTCGTCATCCATGAGCTTGGGCATCATTTCGGATGGTCCGATGAAGAGATGCACGCCATTCTCGATGATGTCGGCCACGACCACTGACGCGGTGGCCGGTCCGCGCCTTGCCCTTCGCGACGTCCGGCAGATAGAGTGACTGCAAACGGGGCAAGGGAGGACGCCACACCATGAAATCATTCGCCGATCAGGACGCTACAGCACTTGCTGACCTTGTCCGAAAGAAAGAGGTCAGCCCGGCTGAGCTTCTCGATGCGGCGCTGGAAAGCGCGCATGCCGCCCAGGGCGAACTGAATTGCTTCTCCCAGTTTTTCGAGGACACAGCCCGACAGCAGATCGCTGCCGGCCTGCCTGACGGGCCATTCAAGGGCGTCCCGTTTGCGACAAAGGATCTCGGCGTCCGGCTTGAAGGCCTGCCCCTGACCAGCGGATCGAGAGCCTTCAAGGATACCGTGGCCGATTTCACTTCGACACTCGGCCAACGCTACCGCGACGCCGGCCTTGTGATCTTTGCCCAGACGACCAGCCCGGAATTTGGCCTGACCACATCGACAGAGAGCGCGCTTTACGGCCAGACGCGCAACCCGTGGGACACAAGCCGCACCTCCGGTGGTTCCTCCGGCGGGGCTTCAGCTACGGTCGCTGCAGGTGTCCTGCCGATGGCGCATGCGAGTGATGGTGGGGGCTCGATCCGCATCCCGGCCGCCTGCACGGGCCTTGTCGGCCTGAAGCCTTCCCGCGGGCGCGTGCCGATGGGGCCGCCAATGAGCGAAAACTGGTTTGGCCTCTCGACCAATCACTGTGTCTCTCGCAGCGTGCGCGACAGCGCCGCCCTGCTAGACGCGACCCACGGGCAGGAACCCGGCGCACGCTACGTCGCCCCTGCCCCTCAAACCAGCTTTGCGACAGCCGCTCAGCGCGACCCACGGCCCATGCGCATCGCACTCTGGCGCACCGCGCCGAATGGCGTCACGCCGGACGAGGAGGCCACAAAGGGACTTGAGGAAACGGCCAAGCTGCTGGAATCGCTGGGCCACCACGTCGAAGAAGCAGGGCCGACACTGGATGGCGCTGCACTTGGCAAAGGCATGATGATGATCGTCTCATCCTTCATGGCCAGCGTCGCTGACGAACGCGAGCAGGCGTTCGGGCGCAAGATTGGCCCTGATGACTTCGAGCCGGTGTCGATGCGTTTTATCGAGCTTGGTCGCAGCGTCCCGATGGCGGAGCTTGTCCGCACCAATAATGCCTTCCTGCAAGCTGCGTATGAATTCGAGACTTTCATGGATCATGGCGCGTACGACCTCATCCTCGCACCGACTATTTCGCGTGCGCCTGTCGAGCTGGGCGTGCTGAGCCTCGATCCTGCGGACTTCGACGCCTATGGCGAAGCAGTCACAAGCTTTGCGCCGTGGTGTCCGGTATTCAACCAGACGGGTTGGCCTGCGATTTCGCTTCCCCTGCACCAGACCGCTGGCAAGTTGCCGCTTGGCATGATGTTCGGCGCACGGCTCGGCCGCGAAGACTTGCTTTATTCCATCGCAGGCCAGCTTGAGCGGGCCACTCCTTGGGCAAGCCGCCGCGCGCCGATCTGGTTCGACTGACGAAGCTGCTGGACAGCACACCGGCGGTCATGCTGGACAAAGGCTGATTTTCCAGCGGACCTTCGAGGCGACCCATGAAACTGAAAACCTCGTCAGGCGGCTGCCACTGCGGCGGCGTACGCTTCGAAGTCGACCTTGCAGAGAAAGTCGATGTCGAGGACTGCAACTGTTCGATCTGCGCCATGAGCGGCAATGACCACATCATCGTTCCAGCCAGTCGCTTTCGGCTGACCCGCGGCGAACACCTGCTTACGGAATACCGCTGCAATAGCGGTACGGCGAAACACCTGTTCTGCAGCCTGTGCGGTGTCAAAAGCTTCTATGTCCCGAGGTCCAATCCAGATGGCTTCGCGGTGACCTGGCGCTGCCTCGATGATTGGCAGGCCCTCGACGCCCATGTCACTGAATTTGACGGCCAAAACTGGGAAGCAAACGCTGGCGCACTCGCAAGCAAATCGCAGGACTAGTCGCGCGGCTCATCGCCGGGCTGCGGGGGTAGCGGCATATTCTCCGGACCACCGGGACGCCTCTCACGAGGCTCATCACGCGGATCACCGTGGCGGCGGCCTTCTCGCCGCTCAGCGCGCCATTCGCGGCGCTTGGCATCCATCTCCTCCATCCACGCAACGAGCTCATCCCGCTGATCTTGCGTGAGGGAGGCAAGCTCTTCAGCAAGCACGCCATGGAACGACTCGGTCAGGCGCTGATCGGCATTCCGGATGTCTTCGAAGGCGGCTTCAACTGCGCCAGCATTGAACGGGTTGGCCGCTAGCGCCTCCTTGAGGGCCTGTCGTGCTTCGCGCTTCTGCTGCATGAAAGGCGCAGCCTCGCGGAAGCCAGCCCGGAAAGCCGATCGCATCTCCCTGCGGGCACTGTCCGGCAAGACGGATTCGAGTGCTCGGGCGATAACGGCTTCTTCGCCGCCGCCGCGTGGGCCGCGATCCGGCGGGGGTTTGCCTTTGCCAACGGCATTCCCGAGCAAGAGGCCGAAAAGGGCTGCATTGGCAATCAGGGAGATCGCCAGAACGATACCAAGGGATGAAAGCGCGCGACGCTGGCTCATCCGCTCACCTCCTCTGCATAAACTTCAAGCCCATCATAGCCGAGCGCCCCATAGATCAAGTCCTGACTGGCGAAGGTGTAGGAGTCATCGGCTGTGGCTGGTGCGCTGTAAACCCCGGCTATCAACCCCATGAACAGCGCGGCAGCGGTCGCACCGGCTGGCCAGCGGACTCCGTTCGGAAACACCATGTCGCGGAAGCGCCCTGCAAAACCCGCACGCCTGCGACGCGCCTGTGGTGCATCCGCCAGTATCCGTTCGCTCAGCCCGACGGGAACGTCCGGAATGTCGGCTTGTTCGAACGCAAGATCGAGCAGCTTCGCCTCCTCCAGTGCGGCGCTGAAGCGCTCTGGCCGGGCCGCGATGTGCGCCTGGGCTGCGTCGCGATCTTCTTCAGGCCACCCCATCGGTTCCGCGCCAAATGCGGCGATCAGGTCAAGCACTCGTTCATCAGTCATCTTCATCGCTTCATGCTCCGACTTCGCTGGCCAGCTCCTGGCGCAATTTCCGCCTGGCCCTTGCCAGCAAGCTCTCGAGCGCTTCTACACTGACCCCCATGACATCGGCAGCTTCAATATTGCCGAGCCCTTCGAAGGCGCAAAGCGTGAGCGCTTCTCTCTGGCGCTCTGGCAGGGCGTCGACAAGCGCCGTGATCCGGCTGCTGGCCTGCTTCTGCGAAAGTGCCTGTTCTGGCCGAAGAGATGTATCCGTCTGCTCCGGCAATTCATCCATCAGGACCGGCTTCTTTTTCTTCAGCCGATCACGACACAGGTTGATGGCCACCGTACAGGCCCAGGTCGAAAATTTCGCCCGGTCTTCCCACTCCGGCAACATCTTCCACGCTCTGAGAAAGGTTTCCTGTGTCACATCCTCCGCCTCCTGGCGGTCCTTGAGCATGCGAAAGGCAACACGCCAGACGACTGGCATGTGACGATTGACGAGCGCGGCCTGTGCCTGTCTGTCACCGGCGGCGGCTCGTGCGATCTGATCCCGTTCGCTGATCGCTGACATCCGCTGTTTTTAGCGTGGCCGATGCGGAATGCGAGGGAGGGTATTCGCCTATCCCGCACCGGCCAGCGCCGCTTGATTTAGGGTTTATCGAACGTCGTCGCGTGCCGGGCGGTCACCCCGCTTGCCACGATGGCCCCGCTTCTCTTTCATCGCTTCGATTTCATCAGCGGTGATCACGCCATCATCATTGGCATCGACGCGGTCGAACATTGGCTCACCCCGCGCCTCGAATTCGTCCATGCTGATGACGCCATTGCCATCCTTGTCAGCGCGTTCG
>JAYZBJ010000218.1:0-7350 GCA_036338795.1 Pseudomonadota bacterium
AGGTCGGCTTTTTCGTTGACGGGATTGGCGTGTTCCGGAGGTTTCAATTGACCGGGCCGTACGGCGTGGGTGCGCGGTCATGTCACTTGCCGGAACAGCCGGGTCAGCGCCGCGTAATTCCTCCAGATAAAACTGGAGAGACCAATGTCCCACAAACTCGTCCTACAGGCCGTTGAAAAAGTGACGCCGGACGTGAACCGCTATGTCTTTAACAAGCCAGAGGGGTTAACGTTCAGGGCGGGGCAGGCTGTCGACATCGCACTTGATCGGGACGGCTGGCGCGAAGAGCTTCGCCCGTTCACCTTCACCAGCCTCCCGGAAGACGATGCGCTCGAATTCACGATCAAGTCCTATCCGGGGCATGAAGGCGGCATGACAAAGTACCTGCCCGAGTTAAAGCCGGGCGACGCTGTGCTGGCTGAAGAGCCTTGGGGTGCGATTGAGGACAAGGGCCCAGGCTGGTTTATCGCCGGAGGTGCTGGTGTGACGCCATTTATATCAATCCTGCGCAAACGCCTGAAAGAGCATGGTTCACTTGATCGTAGCGAGCTCATCTTTTCCAACAAAACGGAAAAAGACATTATCTTAAGGGATGAATTTGAGCAGATGTCCGGCCTGAAGACTTATTTCACGGTCACCGGCCAGCCCGATAGCGATTTACCGAAACGCAAGATCGACAGGGATCTCCTCGCCGATCATGTGCGGGTGGGTAAGGGAAAGTGTTATGTCTGCGGCCCTGACCAGATGTTGGACGACATTTCCGAAGCACTGAAGAATATCGGCGTTCCGGAGCAGGATATCATCACCGAGGAATTCGATTGAGCCATTCAGCGGTTGGTCTGAACACCTGTTCAGATTGACTTGGTGGCGTGAGCAAATGCCCACTTCCTGCCGCCTTTCCGGCTTGAACACGGCAATATGCGCCCCCAGATTCATCATGACACCGGAGTCTGGCGGATTGAGGAGCTGCCGCCGAGTTGGGGCTTCCCGCCGGGCATCATGTGTCGTGGTCCTGTCTTTGAAGGAAGGAGCATGCCATGACGACAGACCTTCAACATCAAGCCGCCAAGCTGTTTTCGGCCAAGGATCTGGTTTACATCCGCCAGATTGCCGAGAAGGAGCTGGCAGGGCTTCCGCCGGAAGCGCTCGATACGGTCGAAGACCGCGACGCGCTATTCGTGCTCGCCAATGGCGAAGGCCAGCAACTGGCCATCGTTGAAGGCCGGGAAGCTGCGTTCGCCGCCGCCCGCGCCCATGAGATGCGCCCGGTAAGCGTGCACTAGGCGAGATAGCCAGTTGAAACGAGAAAAGCCCGGCTAACGCCGGGCTTTTTATTTTTTCCAGAATAGCTGCGGTGCCTACAGAATCGCGGGAATGACCCGATCTGGCGGTTTGTGGCCGTCTGCGAAGGTCTTGATGTTGATGATCACCTTCTCGCCCATTTCAATCCGGCCTTCGACGGTTGCCGAGCCCATGTGCGGCAGCAGGATGACGTTTGGCAGGCCGACGAGTTCCGGATTCACGATCGGCTCGCGCTCGAACACGTCGAGGCCGGCGCCGCCAATCTTTCCGGCTTTGAGGGCGCGCGCCAGTGCAGCTTCGTCGATCACTTCGCCGCGGGCCGTGTTCACGACAAATGCGTCCGGTTTCAGAAGCTCGATCCGGCGTGCATTCAGCAGGTGGAATGTCGCAGGCGTGTGCGGGCAATTGACGGAAATAATATCCATCCGCGCCAGCATCTGATCGAGGCTTTCCCAGTATGTCGCGTCCAGTTCTTCGCTCACCTGACGATTGACCGGCTTGCGATTGTGATAATGGATTTGCAGGCCAAACGCGCGAGCCCGGCGGGCGACAGCCTGACCGATCCGGCCCATGCCGATAATGCCAAGGCGTTTTCCGCTGAGCCGGCGGCCGAGCATCCATGTCGGCGCCCAGCCATCAAACTTGCCTGCCTCGAGCAACTGGATGCCTTCGTGCAGCCGGCGCGGGACAGCAAGGATCAGCGCCATCGTAACGTCGGCAGTATCGTCGGTCAGAACGCCAGGCGTATTGGTGACGGTGATCCCGCGCTGTACAGCGCTCTCGATGTCGAGATTGTCCACGCCCGCGCCGAATTGGGCGATATGGCGCAGCTGAGGGCCGCACTGGGCAAGAAGCCGTGCGTCAATTCGATCGGTAACAGTGGGTACAAGAACGTCGGCGCGCTTTACAGCGTCGATCATCTGGGCGTCGGAAAACGGAATATCCGTTTCATTGAGCTCAGTATCGAACAGCTCTTTGAGCCTGATCTCGACAGGGTCCGGCAGGCGCCGGGTGACGATCACCTTCAGCCGCTTTGCGGTCATGGACGTTTCCTTTCCTGCATTCGCGCATAGCAGAGCATTCGCGGATCGCCAATGCGCTGCCTGTCCGGCTTTACCGCCGATTCACCGGCGCGCGCGATAAGGGCGTCATGAAACTGCCTGCGTGTCTTGTCTTTGTTGTTTGCCTTATCCTGAGTGCGTCTGGTTTTGCAACTGCCGTTGCTGAACCAGAACCGGTCAGGATAAGCCAGTTCTCGGGAAAACCTGTGCCGCGTTTTGAGTCGCTTCGCTACTCGGCCGTGCACGGTCGACGGGGCCCGTCGAAGGATCATGAGATCGTCTGGCGGTATGAGCGCCAGGGCATGCCGGTGCTCGTCGTCAAGGAAACGCGGGACTGGCGGCAGATCCGCGATGCGGACGGCGATGAGACGTGGGTGCAGGCGAGGATGCTGAACGAGCGCCGCAACGTAATCGTGCTGGCAAAAGCGGTGATGCGCCGCAAACCGAATGACCTCTCCCGTGGTCTTGCGTCCATCCAGCAGGGTGTGGTTGCGGAGCTTGATCGCTGCGAGGAAAGCTGGTGCCGGGTCAAGGCTGATGGCTTTCGTGGATGGGTTCCTCAATCGAGCCTTTGGGGCATCCAGACACGCACGGACGGCCTCTAGTTACCGCGATCCTGCAACAGTGCCTTCCGCCTGCGCAGCTTGACATTCCGTCGCAGGGCAGGCTGATGCCCGGTTTCTTGTTTTGGTAAATCAGGAGTCCCCGATGAGCGGACCGCACGACTTCCACACGCCGAAATCTTCCTACACGAAGGAAGATCTACTCATCTCCGGCCAGGGCCAGCTGTTTGGCCCGGGGAATGCGCAGTTGCCGATGCCGCCCATGCTGATGATGGACCGGATTACCGAGATCAGTCTCGATGGCGGCAAATTTGGCAAGGGTCATGTGATTGGCGAATACGATGTCCAGCCTGACCTATGGTTCTTCCAGTGCCACTTTCCGGGTGACCCTGTGATGCCGGGCTGCCTCGGTCTTGATGCGATGTGGCAGGCTGTCGGCTACTGGCTCGGCTGGTCCGGCTCCCCGGGCAAGGGCCGCGCGCTCGGCGTTGGTGAGGTTAAGTTCACGGGCGAGATCACGCCCGACAAGAAGCTCGTCCGTTATGAGATCGACATCAAGCGTGCGCGCCGTGACAAGCTCGTACTCGGCATTGCCGATGGCCGCGTCTTTGTTGATGACCAGCACGTCTACACTGCGCTGGACATGAAGGTCGGCCTGAAAAACGTGCTCGACGGTTCCGCAGGAATGCCGGGCGCTTGACGCTTTGTCCGGGCATGCATAGCCCGGTCTTGAGCTAACCATATCCACGTTAAGGGAGTGAGCGATCATGTCGGACGACTGGAACATGCCGTCAGGCGAGCTGATGAAGGGCAAGCGCGGCATCGTCATGGGCGTTGCCAATCAGAACTCGATTGCCTGGGGTATCTCGAAGCAGCTTGCGGCGCAGGGCGCTGAAATCGCCTTCACCTATCAGGGTGAGAACCTCGAGCGCCGCGTGCGCCCGCTGGTCGAATCAATTGGCATGGATTTCATGATCCCGGCTGATGTAACCGACGACGCATCGATGGATGCTGCCTTCGCTGCGGTGAAGGAAAAATGGGGAAAGATCGATTTCCTCGTTCACTCTATTGCTTTCGCCGGCAAGGATGAGCTGCAAGGCTCCATGGTGGCCAATACTACGCGCGAAGGTTTCCGCCGTGCGATGGATATCTCGGTCTTCTCATTTATTGATTGCGCAAGGCGCGGCGCCGAGCTGATGCCGGACGGCGGTTCGATCATCTGCATGACCTATCTCGGCGCTGAACGGACCGTTCCGTCCTACAATGTGATGGGTGTTGCCAAGGCCGCTCTGGAAGCCTCAACGCGTTACGCCGCTCGTGATCTCGGGCCGCAGGGCATCCGCGTGAACGCAATTTCGGCTGGGGCTATGCGCACTCTGTCGCTTGCGGGTATTCGCGGCGGCAAATCACTGATGGGCACTGGCCGTGAATGGTCGCTCCTGAAGGAAGACACGAAAATGGAAGGCGTCGCTGGCGCCGCGCTCTACCTTGTGTCTGATCTTGGCCAGTCCATTGCGGGCGAAGTCATGCACGTTGACGCGGGCTTCCATGTCGTAGGTGTCCCGGACACACCGGACGAATAGATGTTTTGAAGCCCGGCCTTCAAACCAGATGGCCGGGCTTCTTATTTGTTGGCTAGCGCGGCGCGCGCTTGGCCAGAATCCGCTGAAGCGTTCGGCGGTGCATGTTCAGACGGCGCGCAGTTTCCGACACGTTGTGATTGCAGAGCTCGTACACGCGCTGGATATGTTCCCACCGCACACGGTCGGCAGACATCGGGTTTTCCGGCGGTTCAGGCATGCCTTCGCCGGTATTGACCAGCGCCCGGATGATATCCTCAACCTCAGCCGGCTTGGCGAGATAGTCAGCTGCGCCAGCCTTCACGGCAGCAACAGCTGTCGCGATCGCGCCATAGCCTGTCAGGATCACGGCGCGTGCTTCCGGCCGATACCGATGCAGCACCTCGACAACATCAAGGCCTGAACCGTCCTCAAGTCGCAGATCCAGAACTGCGAATGCCGGCGGGTTCATGCGGCAGATATCCTTGGCTTCCGCAACCGAAGAAACGGCGGACACCAGAAAGCCGCGCTGCGTGAGGGCGCGTCCGAGACGCTGCAGGAAAGGGCCGTCATCGTCCAGAACAAGACAGGTGCGGTCCTCGACGTCTTTCAAGGCGTCATGAAGTTTTACGGTGACGTTATAGTCCATCAGATTCAGTCTCCACTTGCGGACTATTTATCTGGATACGGTCAGATTCCAAGGATTCGAGTGCTTTTCGAGGCCAGACAGCCTGTACAATTGCGCCTTGTCTTGGGGGTGTGCGGTTACGTGTCGCAATGCGTCCGCCTGTCCTCTCGATCAGCGTCTTGGCGATGAAGAAACCAAGCCCCATGTCGCCGCCGCCCAGATGTGCCTCACTCCTCTGCGACACATAGGGCTCACCCAGCTTTGGCATGACTTCAGCTGCAAAGCCTGGCCCGTCGTCTGAAATGGTCACCATGAACTGTTCATCGGTCCAGCTTGCGACGGCACGCACCTGACTGTCGGCGAAGCTGACAGCGTTTTCAATGAACGCGCCCAGGGCGTGCAGGATTTCAGGGCTGCGCCGGATAAAAGGAACGCGCGGCTCTCCGGCATCTCCGGGCGCATATGTCACGCGCAGTTCAACGCCAAGTCCCTTGAATGGCGCGGCCGCTTCTTCGACCAGGGCGCTCAGCGGCATATTGGCATGGACGATATCTTCGGCCTCCCGGGCGCGGCTCAACTTGCCGAGAATTTCACGGCAGCGTTCCGCCTGTTCGGCAATGAGTTGTACATCCTCATGTTTCGGATCATCGCTCTCGATGTCGCCGGCGAGTTCCCGGGCGACCAGGTGAATGGTGGCGAGCGGCGTGCCGAGTTCGTGAGCGGTCATTGCGGCCATCGCCCCAAGGGCAGAGAGGCGCTGTTCGCGCGCGATGACGACTGAGGCGGCATCAAGCGCCCGGACAAGGCGCGCTTCGTCTTCGCTGAGACGTGATGACGAGACGACAAAGAACAGGATTCCGATGCCGAGGGCGGCGAAATGACCCCATTCGAATAGCGGTGGCAGGTCGAATGACTGCCCCGGCCACCAAGGCAAATCGTACGAAAAGATCGGCATTGCCGCCGCGCAGGCAATCGCCAGAATCGCAATCAGGACGGAGTATCGCGAGCGCAGGCTTGTTGATGCGACCGTCACGGGTGCGAGCAGGAAAAGCAGGAACGGGTTGGTCAGACCGCCGGTCAACGCAATCAGAAGCGCGAGCTGCATCGTGTCGAACGCCAGCTGAAGCGTCGCTTCCCACCCCCGCAGCAGCACTTGTTCGCGCATGGCAAATGACAGGAATACGTTCAGCCACGCAGAGGCCGCGATGACTGTCAGGCAGAGGCCCAGAGGAAGGTCGAAGCCGAGGATGAACTGAACGAAGATCACGGCTGCCGTCTGGCCGGCGACCGCGAGCCATCGGAGCGTCACAAGCGTACGCAACCTTGCCCGGCCGCGTGCAGCATCGACACCGGCGAGGCCGGTCGGAAGAAGGCTGTAGAGCGCCTGCTCGAAGCCTTCTCGGTTTACGGTGATATCGTCCATTCAAATCCTGCGACACTGTTTCGCCGATACGGCAGCTTGATGCATGCGCTCAGGCGGGACATACATTCAGGTATGAAACCGCTTCACACAATGACTCTTGGTCTAGCATGCCTACTCGTCGCCTGTGGCGGTGAACAGCCCGTGAAGACAACGGCTGGCGGCGCGATGGCAAGCTGCAGCACCCGCTCCTATGAGGAAATAGGTGGTCCGTTCACCTTGACCAATCATGAGGGACGCGAAGTCACCGAACAGGACTATATCGGCAAACCGACGCTGATCTACTTCGGCTTCACCTACTGCCCTGACATTTGCCCTGGCACGCTTGTCGGTGTTGCCAACGCCTACAAGTCGCTGCCTGAAGGTGTCGAGGCGCCTCAGACATTGCTGATTACGGTAGACCCTGAGCGGGACACGCCGGAAGCGCTGGCAAAGTATGTCGAGAGCAATGCTTTTCCGGACAATCTTGAAGGCCTGACCGGCACGCCGGAACAGATCGCTGCTGTCGCAGACGAATTCTTCGTTGGATTTGACCGGATCGAGACACCGGAAAGTGCTGCAGAATATACGATGGACCACACATCGCTGCTCTACCTAATGGACGAAGACTGGAAGCTGAAAACCTTCTTCGCAGAAGGTGATGCTAATCCCGAAGACATGGCCACCTGTCTGGCACAACTGTTGCGCTCCTGACCGCGCATTGCTTTTTGGTGCGATTGGGCTCATATGTTGCGCTGCAACATAAAAGGTTGGTCGAGTGCTCTATACGCTGGTGGAAATGAACAAGGCTGCGATGGCGCCCCTGCGGCTTCATGCG
>JAYZBJ010000219.1:0-6933 GCA_036338795.1 Pseudomonadota bacterium
TTGACATGGTCGCTGCAAAGATGCCCGCGAGAATAAGGCCGACGAAAATGTCTGGCAGTAGCTCCAGCGCCATGCGCGGCAGGGCGAGTTCCGTATCTTCTGAAGCGAGCTCCGGCAGGTACAGCCGTGAGAGGAGGCCAAGTCCGGCTGCCAAGATGTAGAAGAGCACGAAGAAGCTGTAATACCAGGCGCGCGTGCGCTGCATGTTCTTCTCGTCATCCAGCGCCATGAACCGGACCATGATGTGCGGTTGGCCGACAACCGAGAAACCCGCAAACAGCCAGCCCAGCACAAAGAAGCCGAAGGTGATCGCCCCCGTGCCGATCAATTCGTCTGCCTCGGGCAGCAGGTTCATGTAACGCCCGTCGTCCAGCGGCATCATGGAGGCAAATGCGGCGCCAATGCCGCCCTCATCCACGAATGCCACCACGCAAAGGATGGTGAGGGCTATGACCATGGAAATGGACTGTACTGCATCCGTCCAGATCGAAGCGCGGATACCGCCGGCAATAGAGTAGGCGATAATCATCGCGGCCACGGCAGTGGCGCCGATACGTGGATCAAGGTTCAGCACGCCTTCAAGCGCTTTACCCCCTGCAGAGATCTGGGCAGCGGCGTAGGCACCGAGAAAGATAACCATCACGACCGCTGCGATGCGGCGCCAGTAGGCGAAGTCCTCTCCGTGCCAGCGTGACAGAACGGACGCGAACGAAGCCTCCCCGGTCACGCCTGTCGCCGTGCGCAGCCGTTTATGCACAAACATCGAGCCGAGATAGTCACCGACAATCCAGCCAAACATCAGCCAGACGGCGGAAAGACCGGTTGCGTATGTGTAGCCGATCACACCGATGAAAAGGTAACCGGAATTGTTTGTCGCGACCGCCGACAGGCCGGCCAGCCAAGGCGAAACGCTTTGTCCGGCGATGTAGTAGTCTTTCCGTTCCCCGGTTGCGACGCGCGCCGAAGCGAGCCCCACGATCAGGAAAATGGCCAGGATTACGAGAAAGCTTGCAATGATCATTCGTCAGCCTCTGATGAGGCCATCCAGGCGAGGAACAAGTCGAACTGCGCGTTTTCGGCGTCTTCTTCGCCGCGCGGATCGAGTGCCGACAGCGCAAGGCTGGTCGTCTGGGTGGCGTTGAACGGCTCTTTCTCCTCTTCCGAGGTGGCCGGTTTATTGACAGTACGTGTGAACATGGTCGCGGCCAGCAGTGCAAGGCTTGCGCTGGCGAAAGCGAAAAGACCCGGTGCGCCGAGGGACGTCGACATGACGACACCAGCGATGACCGGACCAATGATTGAGCCGATCCCCCAGATGACGAGAATGCCCGCCATCATTGAGGTTGCCTGGTCAGGTCTCGCCCGGTCTGCAGCATGTGCGACAGCGACGGCGTAGTAGGAGAGGGCGCCGGTACCAAAAATGAATGCGAGAACCAGTGCGGCCCATGCGGGCAGGGTGTGGCTGAGAAGTGCGAGTGCGAGGCCGGATGCCGCAGCGATGACCCCTGCGCCCGCAATAACGGTCCGGCGGTCGATCCGGTCAGAAATCATGCCCGCAGGCCACAGCCCGACCATCGCACCGCCAAGCAATGCGGCATTGAAATTCGCCGCAAACCCTGCGGCGGCGTCCGGCATCACGGATTGAGCATAGATGGGATAAAGCTGGGCCACGGCATTGTTCACCGCGCCCGCGCACAGGGCGGCGAAAGCGGCTGCGGGCGCATATTTCAGGATCTTCCGCGGGCCGAAGGGGGTGCCGGTTGTGATTTCGGGTTGTGCCTTGCGCGTCGCAGTGATGGGCATGATCGTCAGTGCGAACAGCGCGGCCACCATCATGAAGCCGGCCAGCCCATTGGCACCAGCGACAATGGCAAACGGCCCGGCAATCGCGCCGAGCTTGGCAACAACGTGGTAAAAACCGAGAATAGCGCCGCGGCTATTAGCCGGAGCGCTATCTGTAATCCAGGAGTCACCTGCGGTGAGCAGGGCGGCTGTGCTGAGGCCGATCACGGCTTGCAGGACCGACCAGCCAATGATGTTGACGCCGAGCGTGAAGCTCAATGCGGCAATGATGGCCAGGGCTGCAAAGAAGGCGAAAGACCGGATGTGCCCTATCCGTGTAATCTGCTGGGGCGAGGCAATGGCTCCCGTCAGGAAGCCACCGGCGTAGAAGGCTGCAACCAGACCAAGCGCAGCGTTCGAAGCACCGGCTGCCTGCAAGCTCAGCGCGATCATCACGGATAGGGCCGCCGTGGCACCCTGCAGCACGGTCAGGGCGCCAACGATGGCGAGGACGTTTCGGTACAGGCTTAGTGAATCGCGCCAGTCCGAAGATGCCTCAGAAGCCGGTTCCGAATATGCCATCAGGCAGCGGCGGCGATGTCCGATCCAGACTCTTCAGAAGAAGTGTCATTCTGCTCGACGAGTGCCTTGTGAAGTGCCTTGACGGTCTCATCATAGTCTTCTTCGGCAACGATGGCCTGAAGGTCGGTATTCCGGGTCAGCTGGTGCAAGCCAAGCAGCTTGATGCCCGCCTCGTGCAGCGCGCCAGCCGCCTTGGCCGTGAGGCCGTCAACGTTCAGATTGGCACCGATAACGGACACGATTGCAACCTTGCGGGTCGACACTTCGGCATTTTCGAAGACGGCTTCAAGATCGGCCGCAGCCTTCATGAGCGTCTTGCGTGCGCCGCTGACATAGTGCGTGATCGTATTGGCGTTCGAGCACTTGGTCACGATCCACAGCTTGTGCCGGGTGAGCGTTTTCAGCGCTTCGGCATCATAGCCTTTCACGCCGACCATATCCTGTTCGAACAGCTCAAATGCGTAGAGGCTGGGAATGCCTGTCACGATTTCCGCGCGCGGTGTTAATGGCATGAAGTCATCAGTGATGATCGTGCCGGCATCGGTTGGGTCGAAAGTGTTCTTGACGCGCAGGGGAACACCGGCCTGACGGAGACCTTTCGCCGCTTTCGGGTGAACCGCTTCCATGCCCATATTCGAGAGCTGGTCGGCGACATCGTAGTTCGTCTTGCCGATCTTGCGGACCTTGTCATCGCCAACCAGCTTCGGGTCGGCGCTGGAGAGGTGGAACTCCTTGTGAATGATCGCTTCTTTCGCCTGCGTCAGCGCGCCGATGCGAGAGAAGGTCACTTCTGTGTAGCCGCGATCATACAGCTTCACCATGCCCTCGAGGCACGAGGCGTAGCCGGTCACGATCGGCAGTTCCTTCGAGAAGTCGATGCCCCGGAAGGAGGCTTCGATGCGCTCGTCGAGGGTGAGCGTTTCTTCGTCGCGCCAGCCCGTCAGGTCCACGAATACCGAATTGATGTCCTTTTGACGAAGCAGGAGGGACGTGTTGTGTGCAGAATGCGCTTCGCCGAGGGCAGCAAGCATCTCACGTACTGTCATCAGGTGCTCGTCGAGACGGAACTGGCCGTATGAACAAAGACGGTGGAGGTCGATCAGGCAGTTGCGAACGCCTTCGACGCGCTCAAGGACAAAATTGTCAGCAACCTTCCGATCAGGATGGTCGCCAAAGACCTCAGCATTTTTCTCGCGCATCGCCTGCGACAGCTCGGTGAGTGCTTCGCTCCACTGCCACTTGTTTTCTGCGCTTGCGAACAGCGCATAAACGCCAGGCTTGCCGGATTTCTTGTGCTCGAGAAGCATGTTCGTCATGCCGGCATAGGCGGAGACGACGATGATGCGATTGTACATCTCGTCAGGCTTGCGAGAGCCGACGAGGACATTGTCGAGAATAACAGATGTGTTCGCGATCGACGTTCCGCCGATCTTTTCAACTGTATGGGTCATGGTCAAAACCCTTTCATAATGGTCTGGTCAGGGGAGGCGGGCAGCCTTCCGGTTCGTGCTAACCGGGAAGGCTGCTACCGTTTCATTCTGGCCGTTCAGGCGTCTGCCGGGGCGGCATAGGAGCCGTCGGCCTGGTGCACGTCCGGGCCCGTGACGGGGGGATTGAAGCAGCAGGCCATGTGAAGCTCTTCCTCTGCGCGCAGCGTGTGCTTGTCGTGCAGGTTCAGTGCGTACATGACACCCGGCTTGATCTCATGGGTCTCGCCTGTGGCGAGGTCCGTGATCGAGCCTTTGCCCTTCATGCAGTAGACGCTTTCGAAGTGGTTCTTGTAGTGAAAGGTGTGCTCCGAGCCAGCTTCCAGAACGGTGATGTGGAAGCTGAAGCCCATCTTGTCGTCCGCAAGGAGCATCCGGTAGGACGTCCACTGGGCGTCGGACACGGCACGTTCGGTGCCTTTCAGCTCATTCAGGTCACGTACAATCATGCTGCTTACTCCGCCGCCATTTTGACGTTGTCAGTTGCTTCGCGGGCAGCTTCGAGCAGGATGTCGAGCCCCTTCTGAAGCGTCTCGGTCGGCGTGGTGAGCGGTGCGAGCACCTTCACGACTTCGTCGTCAGCGCCGGACGTCTCGATGATCAGGCCTTTCTCGAAGGCGCGGCTGCAGATGTCCGAAGCGAGATCACCAGATCCGACATCGACGCCCTGCATCATGCCGCGGCCCTTCATTTTAGAGTTCGGCACGAGGTCCGCGATCTTCTTCAGGCCGGCGTTGACGATGTCACCCTTCTCACGCGTCTGCTTCTTGAAAGAGTCATCTTTCCAGAACTTTTCGAGCGCGACCTTGGCCGTCACGAATGCATGGTTGTTGCCACGGAATGTGCCGTTGTGCTCGGCTGGCTTCCAGATGTCGTGCTCCTCCTTGAGAAGGACACACGCGAAAGGAAGACCCATCCCGGACAGGGATTTCGCTTGCGTGATGATGTCAGGTTTGATGCCCGCAACTTCGAAGCCGAAATAGTCGCCCGAGCGACCGCAACCAGCCTGGATGTCATCAACGATCAGAAGCGCACCATGCTTCTTCGCAAGATCGGCAATGCCTTTCATCCACTTGGCGGAGGCCGCGTTAAGGCCACCTTCGCCCTGGATCGGTTCGAAGATAAACGCCGCTGGCGCATCAAGGCCCGAAGACGAGTTTTCGAGCATCATTTCGATCTGTTCAAGTGTATCGACATCGTCGCCGAACGCGCCGTCATACGGCATGTGCGTCGTTCCGCATATGCCGTTGCAACCGGCGCCAGCGCCGGCACGCTTGCCGGCATTACCTGTCAGCGCGAGTGCGCCGAGCGTCATGCCGTGGAAGCCATTGGTGAAGGCGATCACATTGCTGCGGCCCGTAACCTTGCGGGCCAGTTTGACGGCGGCTTCGACAGCGTTGGTGCCGGTCGGACCCGTCATCATGATCTTGTAATCTTCCATGCCGCGCGGCTTGAGGATGTTTTCCTCGAAAGCCGACAGCCATTCGGCCTTGGCATCGGTGTACATGTCGAGGCCGTGCGCCACGCCATCGCGCTGGATGTGATCGACGAGAGCCGCCTTCATGTCAGCGTCATTATGGCCGTAGTTCAGCGTCGAACAGCCTGCGAGGAAATCAATATAGGTTTTGCCTTCGGCGTCGGTCATTTCCGAGCCCTGGGCTTTCACGAAAAGCGTATCAAAGTTGCGGCAATAGCTGCGAACTTTCGACTCGCGCCTTTCAAAAATGTCGTCTTTCATGTCTGTGAACGGCATGCGTTCGCTCCTTGGTTGGTCTGGTTTAGTCAGGGGTGAGGCGGCCAGGTGTGCTAGGCGCTGGCCGGCAGCTCGAATGGCCCGATGGTCACGAGGATTTCGCTGTCGTGGCGCCCATTGAAATGGCGCTCCTTGTCGAAAAACTCGCTCTCGTTGAGTGGCGTGTCGAGCCAGCGCGCAATGCTTCTGAAAAGCCCCCAGGACGCTTCATTGTCAGGAGTGATTGTCGTCTTGAGGTACTTCACATTCCGGCACGCCGGGCGGGAAAAAATGTCCGCAACGAGACGCTTTGGAATGCGCTTGCCGCGTGCTTTTTCGCCGACGGCAACCTGCCAGAGGAAAAACACCTCCGGCTCTTCCGGCGGGATATGGCCGGAAACCCATCCAATCGCTTCGCCATCCTCCCTCGCGAGCGAGCACGTCTGGGCGAAGTGCGTGGTCTGGATCAAATTCATGTAGAGAGAGTTGGTATCCAGGGGCGGGCAGGCCGCGATCAGGTCATGAACCTCGGCACCGTCCTCACTGAGAGGCGGCCCGATCTGAATACTGGAAGGCTCCTCGCCTTCCTTCTGAGGTTTTTCCCGGCTTTGTTCGGCCGCTTGGGTCGATGCCATGGTGATGTCTCTCTCGATCATTATTTTGTTTGACGATCTATTTAATTGCAAACGCCGCGCGTGCAAGCCATTCTCTGTGGATAGCCTGCATCGCGATTTTTGGTACATTGAATGAACGATACGTCTAACTATTTGTTCCCACATTAGTTAGATGAAAAAATATTTTATTGCTTAAAGGAAGTATCCTAGAAAATGGCCCAATTATCAGAGGGTTTCGAGGAGGTTCGCCTGTCATCGGTGAATGTCGACATGTGGAGTGAGCAGATGCAGGACCAGACTGAGACCGCGCTTGTCGCCCTGCGGCGCATTCTCAAGGCGACCGCGAGCAATGTGCGCACCGTTGCCCACAAGACGGGACTGACGGCATCGCAGCTGCTTGTGCTTCAGGTGCTCAAGACGCGCGGCGAGACCCTTACCGGTAATCTGGCCAAGGCGGTTGACCTGAAACAGGCAACGATTTCGATCCTGCTGGACAAGCTGCAGGAGCGCGGCCTGGTTGAGCGTCAGCGAGGCCAGACAGATCGTCGCCGGGTATGGGTGCGCATCACCGACACGGGAAAGCAGGTGCTGGAAAGTGCGCCTGACCTCCTGCAGGAGACCTTCCGGTCGCGCTTTCGCGATCTTGCCGAATGGGAGCAGGCCAGCCTCGTCGCCGCCCTTCTGCGTGTGGTCTCGCTCCTCGATGCCGAAGAGATCGAGGCGTCGCCGCTTCTGG
>JAYZBJ010000220.1:0-9519 GCA_036338795.1 Pseudomonadota bacterium
GCCTCTCTCCGTTCAACCTGTTTATCGTCGTTCTCGTCCTGTTGAGCTTTCTCGCGCTGGCGCTCGAGACCGAACCAACGATGAATGAAGACTGGATGTTGGCGATCCAGTATTTCAACGTCGCGATCATCGTGATCTTTGCCTTCGAATACCTGCTCCGACTTTGGGCCGCAGGCGAGGATCCCCAATATCGCGGTGTGATGGGCCGGGTCCGATATATCTTTACGGGCTATGCGCTGGCAGACCTGATTGCCTTCCTGCCGGAAATGCTCTGGCTGCTGTTCGCGCCCGACGATTCAAACCAGCAAGTGATCATGGTGCTGCGAGTGCTTCGGCTCGCACGCCTTGCAAAGATTTCGCGGTTTATCCCGGCATTTGATGTGTTGGGCGCGACTTTGAGCCGGGCTGGTCAGCAGCTTTTCACCACGCTCGCCATGGCGATGGCACTTGTCTATATCTCGGCCGTGGTCCTCTACTTTGTCGAGGGGGTCGGCGGCGAGCAGCAGGAAAGTTTTGCGTCCATCCCGCGCTCGATCTGGTGGGCCATCGCAACGCTCACCACGGTTGGTTATGGCGATGTCTACCCGATCACGCCAGTCGGGAAAATGTTCGCTTCGGTCATCGCGATTGCGGGCATCGGTATGGTGGCGTTGCCGGCAGGTGTGTTTGCAAGCGCCTTTTCCGATGAACTTCGTGAACGCGAGACCGCCAAGCTGAAGCGCCGTAATGAGGCGCAGGAAGGCGAAGTCGAGGAAGCTGGAAAGCCCCTCGACCCCGCACCGGAAAATCAGTCCTAGTCTTCTGCTGTGTCAGGCTCGTCCATGGCGAGGATGATCTGGCCATAGCCACGTGCCAGGCGGCCCATATTGTCGACCGTGATGCGCTCATTCGTGCCGTGGAAGCCTTTCAGGTCTTCCTCGCTCATGATCGACGGAGCAAACCGGTAAACGTCCTTGGTGATGGCCGCTGCGTAACGGGCATCGGTCGCCCCGAGAACCAGCGAAGGCGTCACTGGCGCACCGCCTCCGACCTCGCTGGCCACCGCGTGAAGCACGCCGTAGGCGCGGTTGTCGATGGCGCTGACCGGGGACGCAGGGCTCGCAATGCCGCCATCGATCAGGCTGACCTCAATGCCCTCGATGTCGCGGGTGACCGACTTCACATGCTCAACCACCTCGTCTGGTGTGTTGTTGGGGTGAATCCTGAAATTCACGATCGCTGTCGCCCGCTGGGCCAACACATTCTCTTTCGCGGAACCGGAGAGCATGGTGGGCGCGGTCGTGGTGCGGATCATGGCGTTGCCAGCCGCTGAACCGGCGAACTGGCTTTCAAGCATTCCGCCAAGCAGCCATTGGTTCGCCATGGCGAGACGTGCGGCAAAGCCCATTTCCATGGAAACGATCTGCATCATGTCGGAGATCGGGGAGGTCGAAAGGTCTGCCTCCATCTGGTTCTCGTCCAGCTCGATGAGGGCACGTGCGAGACGGACCGTGGCACTGTTGCGCGGCGGCGTCGACGAATGACCTCCATCGGCGCTCGCAGTCACCCTGAGCGTTACATAACCTTTCTCGGCAATACCGATAAAGCCAAGTTTGCCGCCGGTCAGCGGGTTGGTTTCGAGCACCATAAAGCCTTCATCCAGCGCCATCACTGGTTCCACGCCGCGCGATTTGAGAAGGGCAATCCCGGCCTCGGCACCTGAACCGGAGATTTCTTCGTCATGGCCGAGCTGGACGAGGATTGTGCGTCGCGGTTCGAACCCATCGCGGGCCAGGGCATCGAGAGCTTCCATGATGCCGATGAGTGAGCCTTTGTCATCGATCGCGCCGCGGCCATAAACATAGCCGTCCTGTATCGCGCCTGAGAAGGGTGGGGCGTCCCAGTCGCTCTCGGTGCCAATATTCACCGGAACGACATCCTGGTGCGCCATGAGGAGAAGCGGCTTCAGGCCTGGATCGGAGCCTTCCCAAGTGTACAGGAGCGTCAGTCCGCCCGGTACGATTTCCTTGTCGGCCGCTTCGTGGAAGGCCGGATAAGTATCTTCCAGCCAGTCATGCAATTCGAGCCACGGGCCTTCCTGGCCGGGTCTCGGATCGCCCGGTGCGACGGTGATAGTCCGGAACTGTATAGCCTCTGACAGATGTTGGGCAGCGGTGTCGGCGGCGACGGCGGGCGGTTCAGGCAGGTCCACACGCTGGATACTGTCCGGCATACCGCCATACATGAATGTCCTGACGATCAGGATCGTCAGCAGAATGGCCAGCAGGCCCCCAATACCCAGGAAAATCTGTTTCAAACCGGCCCTCCCTCATGCGGCTTTTCCTGCACTGTGGTCTGCACGAGGCGCGAGAGCAAGAGCCTGACGCCTGAGTCAGCTTTGCGATATCGGTTGATTTGCGATCCGGAAACGAAAACGCCCCGCCGGCGCGGGGCCAGCGGGGCGTGATCGAATTAGTCGGTCTGTGACGTGTGCTCAGGCTTGTCCGCTGACTGCCAGCACATCCTCGACCGTGCGCAGGCCCGGCTTCGGTGAGGTGACGAGGACGGCCATATTGCCCGGAAGGTGCTTGTTATCGAGCATCTTTTCGTGTGCGGCCGGAATGTCTTCCCACGGGAAAACTTCGGACATGCACGGGTCGATCCGGCGATCGATGACGAGCTGGTTCGCAGCCGAAGCCTGCGCGAGGTTGGCGAAGTGCGAACCCTGTACGCGTTTCTGGCGCATCCAGAGGAACCGAGCATCCATGGTCAGGTTGAAGCCGGTCGTACCTGCGCAGATGACCACCATGCCGCCGCGTTTCACGACAAAGACAGATACCGGGAAAGTGCTCTCGCCCGGGTGCTCGAAGACGATATCGACGTCTTTCTTGCCGGTGATTTCCCAGATTGCCTTACCGAACTTGCGGTTCTCGCGCATATAGTCGCCGAACTCCGGCCCGTTCACGGTTGGCAGCTGGCCCCAGCAATTGAAGTCTTTCCGATTGAGGACGCCCTTGGCCCCCATCGAGTAGACGAAATCGAACTTGTCAGGGTCGGACACCACGCCGATAGCGTGTGCGCCGGTGACGGCGCAAAGTTGGACGCCGAATGAACCGAGGCCACCCGAAGCGCCCCAGACAAGAACGTTCTGGCCCGGCTTCACGATGTGCGGACGGTGGCCGAACAGCATGCGATAGGCGGTGGCGAGCGTCAGCGTGTAGCAGGCACTTTCTTCCCAGGTGAGGTGTTTCGGGCGCGGCATGCACTGACGAGCCTGCACGCGGCAGAACTGGGCGAATGAGCCGTCTGGCGTCTCATAGCCCCAGATGCGCTGGCTCGGCGAAAACATTGGGTCGCCGCCATTGCACTCCTCATCGTCGCCATCGTCCTGGTTACAGTGAATCACCACTTCATCGCCCGGCTTCACGCGGGTCACCTTGCGGCCGACAGCCCAGACAATGCCGGACGCGTCTGACCCGGCGACGTGGAAGTCTGCCTTGTGAACGTCGAATGGGGAGATGGGTTCGCCGAGGCCAGCCCAGATACCGTTATAGTTTACACCCGCCGCCATCACGAGCACGAGCACCTCGTCGGAATCGATCTCCGGAACCGGCACTTGCTCGACCTGCATGGCGGTCGATGGGCGGCCGTGGCGTTCCCGCCGGATCGCCCAGGCATACATCATTTTCGGGACGTGGAACTCTGGCGGAATCTCGCCAAGTTCGTAAATATCTTTCGTCTGGCGAGCGATTGTCGCAGTACTCATTCTCTCGGGCCTCCGATTGTATTCCATGTGAGCAAGATTGTTCCTCCTGCTTCACATTCCTCCAATTTGGCTGGACACTGACCAAATCATAGCGACAAGGCAAGACTTATTTGTTGCGGCGCAACATGGAAATCGAGGGGATCAGCCCATGGGGCCGAGTGAGTATGTATACCTGAACGGGAAGATCTGCCGGGCCGAAGATGCGGTAATCTCCCCGTTTGATCGGGGATTTCTCTTCGCGCACGCAGCATACGAGGTGACGGCGGTATTCGATGGTCGGATGATTGATTTCGCCGGACATGTTGCACGTCTGCAACGCACCTTGAGCGGGATCGATATCATCACGGACTGGTCAGATGAACAGCTGGAGCATGTTCACACTGAACTGATCCGCCGCAATCGGCTGACCGAGGGATTCATCTATTTCCAGGTGACGGGCGGCGCATATGGCGGCCGGGATTTTGCCGGACCGGAGACGCTGGTGCCGAGCGTATTCATGTTCTGCGAGGCGCGGCAGCTCATCGGCGAGAAGGCGCGAGACGGCATTGCGGCAATCCTGGTTGAGGACCAGCGCTGGAAGCGCAGGGACTTCAAGACCACCCAGCTTCTCTCGCAAGCACTGGCATACCGCGATGCCGCCAAGGCGGGCGCCAGCTCCGCGATCATGTTCGAGGACGGCCATGTCACTGAGGCGGCCTCTGCCAATCTGTGGGTGGTTACCGGCGATAATGTGCTCGTGACCCGAAATCTCGGACACGAAATCCTGCCCGGCATCACGCGCCAGTCCGTGCTGTCGAGACTGGGGGAGGGCGGTCTGGAGGTGGAGCAACGCGCGGTGTCGCTGGATGAGATCCACAATGCGCGCGAGATATTCACCACATCGGCCACGTCACTCGTCCTGCCGGTTGTGACGCTGGACGGCGGACCGGTTTCGGATGGCGCTCCCGGACCTGTCACACGGAAGGTTCAAACGCTTTATTACAAGGCGATCGGGGTCCAGCTTGGCCTGCATGCGCCTTGGGTTACGCAAGCCTCCGCGCAGTCTTAGGTGCGGGCTGCCTGCTATTGGCGTTCCGGTGGGTGACGTGCGGGTCAACTTGCCCTGCCGTCAGCTTCAGTCCATGTTGCGCTGCAATAAAAGACGGAGGAAGTCACAATGACGGAGCGGCCTTACCAGCACGATCCCGACCGGCCCTGGATTTTCCGGACCTATGCAGGACACTCGACTGCCGAGAAGTCGAACGCGCTTTATCGAAGCAATCTTGCCCGCGGCCAGACCGGCCTGTCGATCGCCTTCGACCTGCCCACGCAGACGGCTTTTGACAGCGACCACATTCTTGCCAAGGGGGAGGTCGGCAAGGTCGGCGTACCCGTCAGCCACCTTGGTGACATGCGCACGCTCTTCGATGGGTTGCCGCTGGAGGAAATGAACACCTCCATGACGATCAACGCACCAGCCGCCTGGCTGCTGGCGCTCTATGTCGCGCTGGCGGATGAGCGCGGAGATGATCGCAGGAAACTGCGTGGCACGACGCAGAACGACATCATCAAGGAATATCTGTCACGCGGCACGTATGTATTCCCGCCGCAGCCTTCGATGCGCTTGATCGCAGACATGGTCAGCTGGTGCTACACAGAGGTTCCTAAATGGAACCCGCTCAACGTCTGCTCCTACCACCTTCAGGAAGCAGGCGCGACGCCACAGCAGGAATTGGCCTATGCGCTGGCAACAGCCTGCGCTGTTCTGGATGCCGTGAAAGAGGGCGGACAGGTCCCCGAGGAAGACTTCCCGACTGTCTTCGGGCGGATTTCCTTCTTCGTAAATGCAGGCGTCCGTTTCGTAACGGAACTGTGTAAGATGCGCGCGTTCGTGGACCTCTGGGAAGAGATCGGGCGCGAACGTTATGGCGTGACTGACGAGAAAGCCCTGCGCTTCCGCTATGGCGTTCAGGTAAACTCGCTCGGTCTCACCGAGCAGCAGCCGGAGAACAATGTCTACCGCATCCTGCTTGAGGCGCTCGCGGTCACGCTGTCCAAGCGCGCCCGTTGCCGTGCGCTGCAGCTTCCCGCCTGGAATGAGGCGATGGGCCTGCCGCGGCCATGGGACCAACAATGGTCACTTCGCCTGCAGCAAATCCTCGCCTATGAGACAGACCTTCTCGAATATGAGGACCTGTTTGACGGCAGCCACGTCATCGACGGCAAGACCGAAGAGCTCAAGCAGGGCGCCCGTGCCGAGCTTTCGCAAATCGACGACAAGGGCGGTGCTGTCGCCTCCGTGGAATATATGAAGGAAAGCCTCGTTGGCGCCCATGTCGAGCGTATCCGCGGCATCGAGAGCGGGGAGCAGACCGTTGTCGGCGTGAACCGCTATCAGGAAAGCGCAGACAGTCCGCTCAGCGCCGGTGAGAAGACGATCGAGACGGTCGATCCGCTGGTCGAGGCCGAGCAGGTTCGTGCCCTGCGCGACTGGCGTTCGAAGCGTGACCAGGCCGCCGTGGACGAAGCGCTGACGGCGCTCAAGCGGGCAGCCGAGTCCGGTGAGAACATCATGGAGCCATCCATCGCGGCGGCGAAAGCTGGCGTGACCACTGGTGAATGGGGCGGTGCCCTGCGCGAGGTCTTCGGCGAATATCGTGGGCCGACCGGTGTGGCGCTGACTGTGGAACCGTCAGCTGACGAGGATATCGCGACCACCCGCAAACGTGTTGAGCAGGTCTCTGAAGCGCTTGGCCGCCAGCTGACTTATGTTCTGGGCAAGCCGGGGCTCGATGGCCACTCGAACGGCGCAGAGCAGATCGCAAGCCGCGCACGTGCCTGCGGGATGAGCGTTGTCTATGAAGGCATCCGCTTTACGCCAGATGAGATCGCTGCGCAGGCGAAGGAAGCTGACGCGCATGTTGTTGGCCTGTCCATTCTTTCTGGCAGCCACCTCGACCTGGTGCGTGACACCATCGCAGCGATGCGCAGGGCGGGGATCGAGAACGTGCCTCTGGTCGTCGGCGGCATCATTCCTCCAGAAGACGAACGCGCACTGAAACAGATGGGAGTTCGCCGCGTCTATACGCCGAAGGATTTCATGATCACCGACATCATGAGTGACGTTGTCGATGTGGTCGAAGGGGCGTGGCTTGAGAAAGTCTAACCTGTGACGCGGTACCAGCCACGCCTGTTCTCGAAGCAGGTGTGGTTATCTCCGTGCTTTACCAGATTGAATCTGTCGTGAAGAGATATCTGTGAAAAGTTAACAGAACGGACCGTTCTGTTAACCATTCCCGTTCCCGGAATTATTACAGGATACATTGACGCTCAAGCTTTCCCGTTGAACCGTCAGACGGGGACGTTCGCCCGGAGCATGCTGTAATAGTCGCGGATCTTGCGAACATACCGGACGGGCTCGTAACCGCGCGCATATCCATGCCTGAGTGTTGAGTAGAATTGCTGCTTGGAGAGCAGTGGCAACACCTTCTCGATATCGTCCCAGCTATTCTTGTCGAGGCCGCGACGTTCCGCGAGGCGGCGGGCATCATAGATGTGGCCCATGCCGATATTGTAAGCCGCGAGCGCGAACCAGGTCCTGTCCTCGCCCTGAACACCGTCAGGCAGGCGGTCGTACAATCGTTGCAGGTAGCGCGCACCGCCATCGACACTCTGTGCCGGGTCGGTCCGGTCCTCGACGCCCAGTTCTTTCGCCGTCGGCAAGGTGAGCATCATCAGCCCCCGAACGCCCGTCGGCGACACGGCATCAGGGTCCCAGTGGGATTCCTGATAGGCTTGCGCGGCGAGCAGGTGCCAGTCAAAAGTCGTCTCTTCAGCGGCAACTTCGAAATAGGACCGATAGGCCGGGAGCCGCGCTTCAACGCGCTCCACGAAGCGCAGCACTTCGATATAATCAAAGTCCTCGAGGTGGCCGAACCAGCGTTCGTCGAGTGTTTCGAGGAAGCCGCTGGCGTGAACGGCGCTGAACCATGTCGACAGCGCCTCATCCATGCCGGAAAGCTGGCTGTTATAGATCCAGCCTAGCGGGAGGTCCTCGGTCAGCGTCATCGGCATGACGAGATCAGGATGCAGGCGGCGGGCATATTCGGCGACGTGGCTGTCGGCAATTGTGCAACCGGGCTTGCCAGTGGCGATGCTGATCAGCATCGGCATCTCCGAGCTGGCAAGCTTTTCCGTCCACTTCAGCCCGCCATGGTCCTGCTTCAGCCGCTCGAGTGTCTCGATATAGGATGATCCTGCGAGCACCGTCAGCTTCACCTTGGCGAGTTCGTCCAGTGATGTGGGGGCAGGTCCGTCACTGTGGCAGACCACGCTCTCACTGACATTTTTGTATGCCGGGCCAAAACTGACACGGGCGCTACGGGCCTGTGTGATGGTGAGGCCGGCAGCGCCGAGGTGGCCCTGTCCGGCTTCGACGGCATCGATCAGGGCGTCGATATCGTCCATTGCGATGTAACGCGGTGTGACGCCCATCTGCTCGGCGAACGCTTCGATCATCTCGACTTCGTAGCCAACTGCACCTTCTTCGTGATCTCGGTAGGTTGTCGGACCCTTCAGGGTCAGAACAACCAGTTCACCGCTGTCGCGTACCGAATCAATCGTCGTTTCCGACGTCACAAGCGCCCCGTTCTCTGGCGCGCGGCATTGTGTAATGCCCAATACAGCAAGCAAAATTGCGCCGGCCGCGAGGCCGGCAACTGTTTTCTTAGCCATACGTTAATAATGTCTAGTCTTCGCAAACGTTCAATTAACGGATGCGTTAGGATCGGGCTGGGCTGCCCTTACGGCATAAACTCCTTGCAAGCCGGGACCGGCTCGGGGAAGAGGGCGAAACGGCTGATGGGAGCAGTATTTCATGTCCGATATACTCGAACTTGGCTGGGAAGAATGGCTCGCCCTCCCGGCACTAGGCCTGCCAGCCATCAAGGCCAAAGTCGACACTGGCGCCCGTACGTCTGCGCTCCATGCGGAGGTGGTGGAGACATTCGGCTCCGCCGACAGGCCGCAGGTGCGCTTCCTGATCCAGCCTGACTCGGACCGTCCGAAGCTGGAAGTTGTCTGCACCGCTCCGGTTGTCGATCGGCGCGATATCACCAGTTCAAATGGCCAGACCGAACTGCGCTACGTGATCGCCACCGAGATGCAGATCGGCGGCGTTCGGCGGACCATCGAAATCACGCTGACCAACCGCGAGACCATGTCTTACCGCATGCTTCTGGGGCGGTCGGCCTTTGGTGACAATACGGTGGTCAGCCCGGACAAGTCCTTCGTCCAGCCGCGCCTCGGTTATGACCTCTATGACAAGATCAAGCCGCAGCGTCCCTCGTCGAGGCCGCTTCGCATTGCGCTACTGACCCGCGAGCCGGACAATTATTCGTCCAAGCGCCTGATTGATGCCGCCCGCACGCGCGGTCACATCATTGATCCGATCAATACGTCGCGCTGCTACATGAAGATCGAGGCACGCTCTCCTGAAGTGCACTATGACGGCAAGACGCTGCCTTTCTATGATGCGGTCATTCCGCGTATCGGGGCGTCGATGACCAGCTACGGCATGGCCGTGCTGCGCCAGTTCGAGGGGACAGGGGCCTGGTGCCTCAATCCACCTGCCTCCATCGGCGCCTCGCGCGACAAGCTGCTGGCGCATCAGCTCCTCTCGCAGGCGGGCATCGCCATGCCCGTTACGGCTTTCGCGCACTCGCCCAAAGACACAAAAGATCTCGTGGGCCTCGCCGGAGACGGACCCGTCGTTCTCAAACTGCTGGAGTCAACGC
>JAYZBJ010000221.1:0-4238 GCA_036338795.1 Pseudomonadota bacterium
TCGGGCGTCAGGTGGCCGCCGTCGTCAACTTCCCCCCACGCCAGATCGGCAAGTTCATGTCCGAAGTCCTTACGCTGGGCTTTCCCGACACCGAGGGCGCAATCGTCCTGTTTTCACCTGATACGCCGGTACCAAACGGAGCCCGCCTGGCATGAGCCTGACCGTCAATTTCGAACAGTTCCCACAGCAGTTCCACGGATTCCTGAAAGGGATCGCCAGCGGAGACTTTCCGCAAAAGCCGCAAGGGCTGAAAAAGCTGGGCATCATGCCCGAGCACTGGATGAGACATATCGAGCCGGGCCACGTCCGCTATGTCTGGCCAAACGATGGCTCGCACGACATCCAGCCCAACCGGACATTCGGCGGCTGGGTCGGCGCCCTGTCCGACCACGTCGTTTCGATCTGCATGTTTTCAGCGCTCGAAGAAGGCGAGGCATTCACCACACAAGATCTCCAGATCAAGCTGTTCCGGCCCGTCAGCCAGGGCGACATCTTCATCGAAGCCCGCGTCGTGAACCGGTCAAAGTCGACGGGCTATGTCGAGGCCGAGTGGAAGAACGCAGACGGCAAACTGCTCGTCAAAGTGATTGCCTGGAAAGCCATTCGCTCGGTTGAGGCGATTCACGGCAAGCGCTAGGCCGTCGCCGGCAGGCGTGCTTCCCGCAATGCCTTGCGGCGCGTCTTGCCGGCATCGTCCCGCAATGGTTCGGTCACCACTTCGATCGTGCGGGGCAGCTTGTATCGCACCAGCTTCTCGCTGAGATGCGCCATGAAGGCCGCCTCATCCAGTGTACCGGTCGGCACGTCCACGATAGCATGTAGCCGGGCGCCCATGTCGTCATCCGGAAGACCGATAACCGCCGAACTGCGCACCCCCGGATAGGAATCGATCGCCGCCTCGACTTCAGCCGGGTAGATATTCGCACCGCCCACGACAATCATGTCAGAGCGCCGGTCGGTCAGATACAGATAGCCTTCCGCATCCATCCACCCCATGTCACCGAGGCTTTCCCAGCCGCCCTCAATCGCCTTCGCTTCAGCGCCCAGATAGTAATAGCTCGAGCCCTGCCCCGCGAGTGGCCGGAGGAAAACCTCGCCGACCTCGCCGAGTGGCAAGACCTTACCGTCCTCGTCCACGATCTTCATTTCGCAGGTTTCGACCGGTCGTCCGACCGAGCCCTTGTGCGTCAGCCATTCTGTGCCCTGAATGGTGGTTGAGCCTTGCCCTTCTGTTCCACCATAAAGCTCCCAGATGACGTCCGGACCGAGCCACTCAATGAACGCCTCCTTGAGCCAGGGCGGACATGGCGCGGCGAGGTGCCAGAGCGCCTTGAGACTCGACAGGTCCCGCGCGTTTCGGATGTCTTCCGGCAAGGCCCAGATACGCCGCATCATCGTAGGCACCATGTAAGCCGTGTCGATTCTCAGCGTTTCTATGCGTTCCAGCGTCTGTTCAGCATCAAATCTCGTCGTGACCGCAACAGTCGCTCCTTTGAAGAGCGCGATCATCGCCCACAGGAACGGGCCATTGTGGTAAAGCGGTCCGGGAACCAGCATGGCTCCGCGGTCCTGAATTTCCAGGAATGGCAACTCAGGGTCCCATTCTGCAGGTTGCCTTGAAACAATCAGTTTCGGGCGCCCCGTTGAGCCGCCAGACGTCATCGCCTTGAAGGATGCCGCTGTCCGCATCGCAATCGGTTCGTCCGATAGTGCCGGCGAGGGATTATATCCGACGGGAAGAGACGGCGTCGGTGCGTATTCATTCGCTCCGACGCCGACCACCAGGCTTGGCTTGCCCAGCTCTATGATCTGGTCCCGCTCAAATTTGGGTAGCTTTGCAGATACTGGCTGCGGTGTGGCGCCCAGCTTCCAAGTCGCGAATGTCGCTTCAAAAAACTCGATCCCGTTTGGCAGGGCGATGGTGACGAAATCATTCTCTTTCACGCCAAGGGATTCGTAGGCGCGTGCGAGCCGGTTGGTTCGACGTTCAAGCTGCTGCCAGCTCAGTTGTGCCCCTTCATGGTCCACCGCGACGCGGTCCGGCTGGATGGCGGCCCAATGAGCCAGAATGCGCGATAGATACAATGCGGGCATGTGTGATCCTCCTGAGAACGGTCCAGCTTCTTGGCGAGCCGTGACCGAAATCAGGAATACGCCGCCGCGTTGATCACCGGAAGGCTTACGCCGCGAGAATCGCGTTCAATGAAGTCGGAGCTCGCCCTCGACGAGGCGGACCTCGGACGGCTTCAGCATATCGGCGTGCGCGATGGTGATGGAATGAATGACGGCTTCGATTTCCCGCCGCCAATGATTCAGAAACTCGGCGAGGCGTGGAAACCTGGGCGCCAGGTCGACTGTCTGCCAGGTAAAACTCTGCAGCAGTTTCGGAAAATCTGGCCGATAGTAGATAATCTCGGCCGTGAGCAATCCGCCGCCCTCTAGCTGTTTCCTGAAATCGTCTTGCTGCATACGGCACCTCCTTAGGACATGCGGTTGATCCGCATGAAGAAGTGTGCCAGAGCGTTCGCGCCTGTCAATTATCACTTTTAATTCAACCCATTAGCAGCACTCCCTGATGTCTGCTGCCAAACTGGGTTGAATGAGGCTGCACGTCTTCTGCACTGTCGTGAAAATTTCAGCTTCGAGCCTGTTGACGCTTCGCCGACCCGTCCCTAACTGGACCGCGTTAGCAGTCACTCCGAGTGAGTGCTAATCCCGTTTTAATTTGCCTGATCAAGGTAGATATCAAAGGTAGGAAAGCTAATGAAATTCCGTCCATTGCATGACCGCGTTCTCGTCACGCGCGTCGAAGAAGAAGAGAAGACCGCTGGCGGAATCATCATTCCGGACACCGCCAAGGAAAAGCCGCAGGAAGGCGAAGTCGTCGCTGTCGGCAAAGGCGCGATGGGTGATGATAATGAAGTCATTCCGCTGGAAGTCAAAGCTGGCGACCGCATCCTGTTTGGCAAATGGTCCGGCACGGAAGTCAAAGTTGACGGCCAGGACCTGCTCATCATGAAGGAAAGCGACATCCTCGGCATCGTCGAGTAAGGCGCACCTTCTCCCCCTGACACTCAGGACAAAATTCTAAAAGGAACAACGATATGGCTGCAAAGCACGTTAAGTTCAGCACCGATGCGCGCGAGCGCATGCTGAAGGGTGTCGACACCCTTGCAAACGCTGTAAAGGTGACCCTCGGCCCGAAAGGCCGCAACGTCGTGATCGAGAAATCCTTCGGTGCCCCGCGCACCACGAAGGACGGCGTCACGGTCGCCAAGGAAATCGAGCTTGAGGACAAGTTCGAGAACATGGGCGCACAGATGCTGCGCGAAGTCGCCTCCAAGGCGAACGACGTTGCCGGTGATGGCACCACGACCGCTACGGTTCTCGCCCAGGCCATCGTCCGCGAAGGCATGAAGCGCGTTGCTGCTGGTATGAACCCGATGGATCTCAAGCGCGGCATCGACAAGGCTGCTGCTGAAGTCGTCTCCGACCTCGCTCATCACTCCCGCAAGGTGAAAGAGAACAGCGAGATCTCGCAAGTCGGCACGATCTCCGCAAACGGCGACACCGAAATTGGTGACATGATCGCCCGCGCGATGGACAAGGTCGGCAATGAAGGCGTCATCACGGTCGAGGAAGCCAAATCCCTCGAAACCGAACTCGACGTCGTCGAAGGCATGCAGTTCGACCGTGGCTACCTGTCACCTTACTTCGTGACCAACCCGGACAAGATGAATGTCGATCTCGAAGATCCGTTCATCCTGCTGCACGAGAAGAAGCTTTCTTCACTCCAGCCGATGCTCCCGATCCTCGAGCAGGTCGTCCAGTCTCAGCGTCCGCTGCTCATCATCGCCGAAGACGTTGATGGCGAAGCGCTCGCAACGCTGGTCGTGAACAAGCTGCGCGGCGGCCTCAAGGTTGCTGCCGTGAAGGCACCGGGCTTCGGTGACCGTCGTAAGGCCATGCTGCAGGACATCGCTGTCCTCACGGGCGGCCAGGTCATCTCCGAAGACCTCGGCATCAAGCTCGAGAACGTCTCCATCGACATGCTCGGCACGGCCAAGAAAGTCGAGATCGACAAGGACAACACGACCATCGTCGACGGTGCCGGCTCGAAAGACGACATCGAAGCTCGCGTTGGCCAGATCAAGAAGCAGATCGAAGACACCACGTCCGACTATGATCGTGAGAAGCTTCAGGAGCGCCTTGCCAAGCTCGCTGGCGGCGTTGCCGTG
>JAYZBJ010000222.1:0-5508 GCA_036338795.1 Pseudomonadota bacterium
TGCCGTCTCGACACCGGGCACCTGTGACAGCGCTTCGGCGACCTCATTGGTCGAGACGTTTTCGCCCTTCCACCGGAAGGTGTCGCCCAGGCGATCGACGAAATAGACATAGCCATTCTCGCCGCGGCGCATCAGGTCTCCGGTGCGGAACCACATGTCGCCCTTCTCGAAAACATCGCGCAGGATTTTGGCCTGCGTGGCGTGCTCGTCATGATAGCCTTCGATCCGGGTGCGGGCATCCTCGCCCACCCGGCCAATCGCTTCACCCGCCTCACCGATCGGCGCCTGGACACAGAGGCCATCCTCGTTGCGCATCGGCTCGCCGGTTTCGACGTCGTATTTGACGAAAGCGATGTGGTCGAAATGCTTCGCCGCATAGGGCGGAATCCGCCCGCAGGCGCCTGGCTTCCCGTCCCAGTTCATCAGCTTCATATTGCTCTCTGTGGCGCCGTAGAATTCAATCAGCTTCTTCACGCCGAACCGGCTCTGGAAGGCTTCCCAGACATCGCTGCGCATGCCGTTGCCGAGGCCGAGGCGCACCTTGTGCTGACGCTCTTCCGGACGTTCCGGTTGGCTCATCAGGTAGCGACCAAGTTCACCGATATAGATGAAGGTCGTCACGCCATACTTCACGCAATCCGCCCAGAACTGGCTCGCGGAAAACTTGCGGCGAAGCACCACCTGCGCGCCCGTCATCAGCGCGATCCCCAGCCCGCAAATTCCGCCCGTGCCATGATAAAGCGGCAACGTGATGTACACTCGGTCCTTCGACGTGGTGTTACACGGCGAGATGAAGCTGCGCATCATGGTGCGTACACGTGCATGTGACAGGCGCGCCGCCTTGGGCAGCCCCGTCGTACCAGACGTGTACTGGTAGAAGCAGATGTCGTGATTTGTCAGGTGCGCCCGCAGCTCCCGCGAGGGGCGGTCACTGCTGTGATGGTCGAGATCGCTGGCAAGGTCCTCGCCATATTCCCCTCCCAGCGTCCAGACAGGCGGCGGCGTTTCGAGATAGGCTTGCGCACTCTCGATCTGCACATCCTGCTCTTCGCCGGTGATGACGGCCTTTGCCTCGGCGATATCGACGCTGTGCGCCAGCGCTTCGCCCGACAGGTTTGAATTGATGAAGGCCGGGATCACGCCGATCTTCGTTAGCCCGAACCAGGCGACAACATATTCGGGGCGGTTCTCCATGAAGATCGCCACACAGTCCCCCGCGGCGAGGCCTTCGGACAAGGCCCAATGCGCCACGCGGTTCGCATAGGCGTCAAAGGCGCCATAGGTCATCTGGCGGTCTTCAAAGCTGAACGCGACATTGTCATGATAAGCGTCAACGACGTCTTCGAGGTCATCTGGAACAAGGTCCAGCGACTCGTTCGACACCGGCTCAAGCCACTTTTTAGCGCGCAGGAGTACGTTGATAGCGGTCCATTCCCGCTTTACCGCACCGACAAGGTCCATCACCATCGCCCTTGGTTGCCAGCTGTGACAGCGGGCTGTAGCCGCCGCTTGTCACCGCGTGTTAGTTTCTCATTACCGATCGCAGTGCTAAGCGGTCTTGGTTAAGATCTGATGGGAAAGCTCTTCGAATATGACCGACGCCGTTTCCGAATTGTTAGAACTTCTCGAGCTGGAACGGCTTGAAGTTGACCTGTTTCGCGGGTTCACGCCCGACCACGAGTCCGAACGCCAGCGCGTCTTCGGCGGGCAGGTAATCGCGCAGGCGCTCATGGCGGCCTATCGCACGGTTGGGGATGACCGGGCCTGCCACTCGCTGCACGCCTATTTCATCCGCCCGGGTGACCCGAAACTGCCGATCATCTTCGAAGTTGACCGCTCACGCGATGGCGGCAGCTTTGCAACGCGCCGCGTCGTTGCGATCCAGCACGGCCAGCAGATCCTGAACATGTCGGCCTCCTTCCACGTTCACGAGGAAGCCTGGGAACACCAGCACAAGATGCCGGAAACCAAAGAGCCGGAAGAGCTGAAGTCCCGTGACGAGTTCCGCCAGCTGATGAAGGAAAAGCTCCCGGAAGCCGAACGGAAACAGTGGGAGCGCCCGCAGCCTTTCGACATCAAGGAAATCAGCGGGATGAACCCGTTCGATCCCAAACCGAAATCAGATGTGAACCATCTCTGGTTCCGCACGGTCCGCGAGATTGATGTCCCGCCGGCCATGCACCACTGCCTGATTGCCTATGTCAGCGACATGAACCTGCTTGGCTCCAGCCTTCGCCCGCATGGGCTGCACTGGTTCAATCCGAAACTCATGACCGCCAGCCTCGACCATACAATCTGGTTCCACGCCCCGATCAGGGCTGACCAGTGGCTGCTCTACTCGATGGATAGCCCGAAGGCCGGAAGCGGACGCAGCTTCAATCGCGGGTCGATCTTCACCCGGGAAGGCAAGCTGGTGGCCTCGGTCGCGCAGGAAGGCCTGATGCGCAAGCTGACGAAGAAGAAGTAATCGGCCTTGATGCGGACACGCTGAGGGCCTAGCAGGCCTCTCATGCTGACGATCGACAATCTCACTTACCGGATTCAGGGCCGGGTGCTCCTCGAGGGTGCCTCGGCAACGCTTGCTGCTGGCTGGAAGGTGGGGCTGATCGGCCGGAACGGCACCGGAAAGTCTACGCTGCTGCGCCTCATCCGCGAAGCCAACGAAGACCCCGATGGCGCCATCCGCATCGGCAAGGCCGCGAAACTCGGCTGGGTGGCCCAGGAAGTCGAGGAAAGCGACCGCACCCTGCTGGACGAGACCCTGAAAGCCGATACCGAACGCCATGAGCTGATGCAGGCGGCTGAAACCGAGACTGACCCAAACAGGCTCGCTGATGTTCATGAGAGACTGACGGCGATTGATGCCTGGTCAGGCGAAGCGCGGGCGGCCTCCATCCTGACCGGTCTAGGTTTCTCGCAGGCTGACCTCGGCCGGGCGTGCAAGGAATTTTCTGGCGGCTGGCGAATGCGCGCCGCGCTGGCAGGCGTGCTGTTCGCCGAACCGGACCTGCTGCTCCTCGACGAGCCAACCAACTATCTCGACCTTGAAGGCGCAGCATGGCTGGAGACCTATCTCAAACGCTATCCGCACACCGTCCTTCTCGTCAGCCATGACCGGGAACTGCTGAACAATGCCGTGACGCATATCCTCGCGCTCGAGCATCAGAAGCTTACCGTTCATCCGGGCGACTATGACAGCTGGCAGCGCAAGCGTGCCGAGCAGATGGCGCTCGCCGAGGCGCACAAGGCCAAGCAGGACAAGCAGCGCGCGCACCTGCAAAGCTTCGTGGACCGCTTCCGCGCCAAGGCTTCCAAGGCTCGTCAGGCCCAGTCCCGCATCAAGATGATCGAGAAGATGGGCGAAATCGTCCTGCCGCTGGAAGAACGCGCCCACCCGTTTGACTTCCCCGACCCGGAAGAACTGGCTTCGCCGCTGTTCGTGCTGGATGAAGCCGATCTTGGCTATGCCGAGGGCGAGCCTGTGCTACGCGGAGTGCACCTACGCGTGGACAATGATGACCGCATTGCCATTGTCGGCGCGAACGGTCAGGGCAAGTCAACGCTGGTCAAGACGATTGCCGGGCGGCTCAAACTGCTTGAGGGCAACCGCGTGGCGGCCTCCAAGGTCGAGATCGGGTATTTCAGCCAGGACCAGCTGGATGAACTTTCCGCCGGACAGAACGCGATCGACCATGTTCGCCGGATGCGGCCGAACGCGACCGAAGGGCAGCTTCGCTCAATCGTGGCGCAGATCGGCTTCAACCGCGACAAGGCGGAAACGAAAGTCGAGAAGCTGTCAGGCGGGGAGAAGGTTCGCCTCCTTCTCGGACTGACTGCGCTGAAGACACCGCACGTCCTGATCCTCGACGAACCGACCAGCCACCTTGATATCGACTCGCGTGAGGCGCTGATCCATGCCCTCAATGCCTATCAGGGCGCCGTCCTTCTCATCACGCACGATGTGTATCTTGCCGAAGCGACAGCCGAACGCCTCTGGCTTGTGAATGAAGGCCGCGCCGCCCCTTACGATGGTAACCTCTCCGATTATCGCGCGCTGGTCCTGGCAGCCGACAAATCGCGCGAGAAGCTGGCGGTCGCGGCCGCGTCACCGCCGCCCCCTCCGGCGCCGCCGAAGCGCTCGGACACTGAAATCCGCCGTGCCACCGCTGATATCCGCAAGCGGATTTCAGCCGCCGAACGTGAGATGGAAGCACTGCAGGGCAAGATCGAAAAGCTTGACGAAAAGCTCGCGGACCCGACGCTCTATGAGCGTGACCCCGGCGAAGCGCAGTCGCTGGGCACCCGGCGGGACAAGCTCGCGGCTGACCTTGAGGCCGCCGAGGTGACCTGGCTGGAAGCGAACGAAGCTTATGAAGCGGAAGCTTCGGCCTAGGCCACGGGAACGCCACAGTTTCAGGGCAGTTGATTGGCAGGACGAACCCTTCCATCCAGAAGGGCTCAAACGTAGATTAACGGGACCGACCCCCTCGAACCCACTGGAAAGGCGGCACTTTTGCGCGATCGGAAAGCAGGCTGGCTGCAGGCAGGACTCGCCGGTGCGCTGGCACTGGGAGTTTCGGCTTGCAACATTTCCTCATCCGCTGAGACAGGCGATCATTGCCGGGAGCTGACCTACAAATCCAATCCGTATGTGGTCTGCTCATTCGACGCGCCGAGCGAAGATATTCGCCTGTTTCACAGCAATGAGAGCGGCACGCCTTACCTGCAGTTCGAGACTCTCGCAGAAGATGTGAAGGCCGATGGCGGCAAACTGCTCGTCGCCATGAATGGCGGCATGTATCACGATGACCGCCGCCCGGTCGGCTATCTGCGCACCGACAATGGCGATACCGCCACTGTCAATACGAATGACGGGCCGGGCAATTTCCACATGAAACCGAATGGGGTGTTCTGGCTTGCGGACGGCATCGCCGGTGTCACCGAATCCCAAGCCTATCTCGACAACGGCATCGATCCTGACTATGCCACGCAATCTGGCCCGATGCTCGTGATCGATGGTGACATTCACCCGTCAATCAATGCCGACGGCACCTCACGTAAACGGCGCAATGGCGTCGGTGTCAGCCGCAATGGTGAAACCGTATGGTTCGCGATTTCCGACGGCGCCGTGACATTCCACGATTTCGCCAGCCTGTTTCGCGATAAGCTGAATACACCGAATGCCTTGTTTCTCGACGGGCAGGTATCGCGCATCTATGCTCCCGCAATCGGACGAAACGAGCCCGGGCTCGACTTGGGACCGATTGTCGGGGTGGTTGAATGAAGCAGATTGAGCTCAGCGAAGAACGCCGCGATGCATTGATCGGCCATTTGCAGGCCCTGTTCTCAACCGAATTTGACGAAATGCTGAGCGAGTTCCGCGCCGGCGAAATTCTTGACCGGATGCTCAAGACACTGGGCCCGACCGTCTACAACCAGGCGGTTGAGGACGTCCGGGCCCATTTCCAGACAAAACTGGATGACCTCAACGGCGAGATCTATGTCGAT
>JAYZBJ010000223.1:0-10633 GCA_036338795.1 Pseudomonadota bacterium
GCCTTCGCGGACAAGAGCGCGCGCAGCATAACGGCCAATAAAGCCGGAGCCGCCGAAAATCGTTACCAGACCTTTTGACATGAAGCCTCAACCTCGCTCTTGAAATCCAAGCGTGAATCGTCTGGTGCGCCTTTCATCACGCCTTTCACGGCTTGTCCATGCGACGAATGGCAAAACCAGCAGCGATAAGAGGGCATCCAGCGACACCATTTGCACCTCACTCCAACTGTAGCGTTGAGCCCCGAGGGCAAGCCACTGGCGTGAATTAGGGTGCATGGTGGTAATTGCGTATTCACTGAAAGGCGCTAAGCCCGGAAACCATGAACAATATCAAGCTGCACAAGGGCGATCTGCCCGCCGATGTCGATCTCGGATCGGAGATCGCCGTCGATACCGAAGCGATGGGTCTCAATCCATTCCGTGACGCGCTCTGCGTAGTCCAGCTTTCGTCTGGCGACGGCTCCGCGCATGTCGTCCAGCTCAACCGTGACTTCGATTGCCCGAACCTCAAGGCCGTTCTCGCGGACGAAGCGCGTCTCAAGATCTTCCACTTCGCCCGTTTCGACGTCGCCATGATGAAGCGCTGGCTTGGCATTGAGTGTAAGCCGATCTGGTGCACCAAGATCGCTTCGCGCCTGTCGCGGACCTATACAGACCGCCATGGCCTGAAGGATGTTGCCCGCGAAGTTGCCGGCGCTGACCTTTCGAAGGCACAACAGTCATCTGATTGGGGCGCAGAGACGCTGTCGGATGCGCAACTCCAGTATTGCGCGAATGACGTGCTGCACCTCCATCAGATCAAGGCCGGACTTGAGCAAATGCTGATCCGGGAAAACCGGCTGCACCTCGCGCAAGCCTGCTTCGACTTCCTCCCGGTTCGGGCAGAACTCGACCTCGAAGGCTGGCCGGACGAGGATATCTTCGCTCACAGCTGAGTTTTCCCCAGTCCCGCCACAATTGGTCACGGAAAGATCACGCGGGCAAAGCTATGATCCGGGGGTCTTCGCACCTAAGTAATGTCTATGCCCATGGAAGTCTCCGCAGAAACCGAAAAGGCGCTCAGCCTTTGGGAGCCCCGGCGTCAGATGACGCTTGAGCAGGCTCGCCAGCGGTCCTCGATGGTGTCCGTTCTGCGTCTGGCATTTACAGCCGGGGCGGCGATTTCTGCAGGCATGATGATCGGCCACCTGACGGCGAACGCCATATCGGCGTCCCCGAACTCGATCGAGCGGCTATCCGGCGACGAAATCGTCACCATGGTAAACCCGAGATTTACCGGCCGCGATGTGGCCGGGCGCGCGTTTGTAATTACAGCTGATACGGCCCAGCGCCGCGTTGGCAGCGGTGAACGCATAGACCTGCGCAATCCCGAACTCATCAGCGAAGACGGCACACGGGTCGCAGCCCCTGCCGGCCTTTACAACCAGGACGACCAGACCCTCGAACTCTATGAGGATGTCGAGGTTGAAAATGCGAAGGGATACCTGTTCCGGTCCACATCCGCGAAAATGTTCATTCAGGAGGGGCGTGTAGAAGGTATCGAGCCTCTCAGCGGAAGCGGCCCCCTTGGCGATGTGCGGTCTGACACGTATGAGATTGTTGATGAGGGCGACAGGATCCTGCTGAGTGGACGCGTCGAAATGACGATTGTCCCTGGCGGGCGGGGCGACGGCGAAACACAAGCTGGAAACGGATCCGGCGAAGAGGAGCTTGGTGGTGAAAATTAGAAAGTCGCTGGCATTTGCAGTCATGGGTCTGGCAGTCAGCCTGCCCGCAGCCGCTCAGGTATCTGGTGAAGGTGGCCCGATCCGGGTCAATGCCGACCGCAGCGAAGTGATCGAGCGCCAGCGTCAGGTCGTGCTGATCGACAATGTCGACATCATGCAAGGTGACGCACGTCTGCGCGCCAATCGCGTCACCATCAATTACGCAGGCTCCGGCCAGACCGAAACGAGCGGCCTGTCAGGATTTGGCGACATCTCCAGCATGGAAGCGGTTGGCGAGGTCTATTACGTAACGCCAGAACTCAAGGCGACCGGCGACCGTGGCACATATGATGCGCCCTCCGACACGATCACGCTCAGCGGCAATGTCGTGCTGATCCGCGGCGAGGACGTCGCGACCGGCAAGACGCTCGTCATGAAGCTTTCGGAAGGCCGCACCGTCCTTGAAGGCGGCGATGGCCAGGTCCAGATGAACATCAATCCCAATCAGAATCGTGACGGTTCTGCGGGAAATGAAACAAATTGATCGATCCGCTATAAGTGGATTTTAAGCCTATTGCCCTAGTGACACATTCGGGCAGCGCGAACCGCGCAAGTGGGAGGAATTTCAGGTATGACGGACACGGCCAGCGGCCTTGTAGCGACCGGGCTAGCCAAGTCATTTGGCAAGCGTCAGGTCGTCAAAAACGTCTCCCTGTCTCTCCAGCGCGGTGAGGTGGTTGGCCTGCTCGGTCCCAACGGGGCCGGCAAGACGACCTGCTTCTACATGATCATGGGCCTGATCGGGGCTGACGCCGGATCCATCACAATCGATGGCGCCGACGTGACCGCCCTTCCCATGTATCAGCGTGCCCGACTGGGTGTTGGCTATCTTCCGCAGGAAGCCTCGATTTTCCGGGGCATGACAGTGGAGCAGAATATTCTGGCAGTCGTGGAGCTTGTCGAAAAAGACAAGGATGCGCGCCAGGCCGAAGTTGATGCCCTCCTGGATGAGTTGCACATCTCGCACCTGCGCAAGCAGTCTGCGACCTCCCTGTCCGGTGGCGAACGCCGCCGGGTGGAAATTGCGCGTGCGCTCGCATCCAGACCGAGTTTCATGCTTCTGGACGAACCGTTTACCGGTATCGACCCACTCGCCGTTTCGGATATTTCCGATCTGGTTGGCTATCTTAAGCAGCGCGGCCTTGGCGTGCTGATTACGGACCACCAGGTGCGAGAGACACTCCAGATCGTTGACCGGGCATCGATTATCTATGACGGCGGCGTCCTCTTCGAAGGCGCACCGGATGATGTCCTGACCAACGAGGATGTGCGCAGGGTCTATCTCGGCGAGCGGTTCGCTGCGTAGAGAATAATGGCCATTTCACAACGTCTCGATATGCGCCAGGGCCAGTCCCTGGTGATGACGCCGCAATTGCAGCAAGCGATCAAGCTGCTGCAGCTCTCAAATGTAGAGCTGGCGGAATTCATTGAAGCCGAGATCGAGCGCAACCCACTGCTGGCCCGCGCGGAAGGCGGCGAGCGCGATGAGTATACACCCGAAGAAGTGCCCGCGCCGTCGAAACGCGAAGAGCTGTCACTCGATGACAATAGCGGCATGAACGAAGCCAGCGAGGCCATGGATGCCCCGCGCGAAGACCTCTACGAAGGTGGCACCAATTCGGATACCGGCCAGACGGCTGACCAGATGTCCGGTCCGTCCGCCAAGACTGACTGGTCGCAGGCCGGCTCCGGCGGCAGTTTCTCCGGCGACGAATTCGATTTTGAAGGCAGTGTATCGAGCGAAAAGTCGCTTCACGAGCACCTGCACGACCAACTGGCGATGTCGGGCCTCTCGCTCGCTGACCAGCTGATTGGCGCCCGCCTGATCGATGAAACGGACGAAGCGGGCTATTGCAAGATCGACCTCGACGAAGTGGCCGAAGCGCTTGGCGCCGATCCGGCCAATGTCGAAGCCGTACTGGAGGTTTGCCAGGGTTTCGAGCCGACCGGCGTCATGGCCCGTGATGTACAGGAATGCCTGGCGCTGCAGCTCAGGGAGCAGAACCGGTATGACCCGGCGATGGAAGCCCTGCTGGCCAATCTCGATCTTGTCGCAAAACACGACATCAACGGGCTGTGCGCGGTTTGCGGCGTCGACAAGGAAGATGTGCGCGACATGATCGTCGAGCTGCGCGCGCTTACGCCGCGCCCTGGTTCGGCCTTCTCCAGCGGGACCACCATCGCAGTCGTGCCTGACGTGTTCGTGCGGGAGCTTCCGAATGGCATGTTCGCCGTCGAGCTCAATTCCGACACGCTGCCAAAGGTGTTGATGGACAAGGCCTACTACGCCGAAGTCAGCACCCTGCCGATGCGCGCGAACGAAAAGGAATTCATCACCGAATGCGCGCAGAACGCTTCGTGGCTGATCAAGTCACTCGACCAGCGGGCGCGGACCATTCTCAAGGTGGCCAGCGAGATCGTGCGCCAGCAGGACGCCTTCTTCGCGCACGGCGTCGCGCATCTTCGTCCGCTCAACCTGAAGCAGGTCGCAGACGCCATCCAGATGCACGAATCCACCGTCAGCCGTGTGACATCAAATAAATATATGGGCACGCCGCGCGGCCTGTTCGAACTGAAATATTTCTTCTCGGCAGCGATTCCCGGGACGGCAGGCGGCGATGCACATTCGGCCGAAGCCGTGCGCTACCGCATCAAGCAGTTGGTCGACGAAGAGGGCGAAAAAGTGCTTTCGGACGATCAGATTGTCGAGATACTGACAGAATTTGGCATCGAAATCGCAAGACGCACCGTTGCCAAGTACCGGGAGAGCCTGAATATTCCTTCTAGTGTGCAACGGCGCCGGCGGCTGAAAGCCAGTGCCTAGCCTCTGTTGTGGGGTTGTTGACTCATCCCCACAGCAATTTAAGGAAGCCGCGGTCTCGATTTCCCCGACCGGGGCGTTATAGTAGGACCTCGTCAACGGAGAGTTCCGTGCAGATACAGATTGCAGGACGGAAGATGGATCTAGGCGATGCGCTTCGCACGCGCATTGAGTCGGGTCTTGAAGCAGCCGTCACCAAATACTTCGACCGGGATTTTGATGGTCACGTCACCGTCAGCCCGAACGGCCACGAAACTGAGATCGATTGCAACGTGCACTTGCCATCCGGCATCATCTTGCAGTCGACGGGCAAGGCAGACGACCCTTACGTCGCGCTGGATGAAGCCCTTCAGAAGATGGAAAAGCGGGTTCGCCGTTACAAACGGCGCCTGAAGGACCATCACAAGAATGGCCGCGATCCGTTTCCGAGCGAACCGGCAGCCGCTTTCGTTCTGAAGTCGGCTCCTGAAGATGATGAGCCGGTCGAGTCCGGCGAAGACGGCGAAGCCCCCGTCATCGTGGCAGAAAGCGCCTCGCAGATTCGCACGATGACCGTGTCTGAGGCCGTCCTCCAGCTCGAGCTTGCTGACGCACCAGCCCTTATGTTCCGCAATGCGAAGCACAAGGACCTGAACATGGTGTACCGGCGGCCCGACGGAAATATCGGCTGGGTCGACCCGGCTGCCGACAGCAAATCCTCCTGACGAAACTTCTGGCAGGCTCATGGCGACTGATCTCACCAGCCTTCTGGGTGAAGGCGTTATCCTCGATCCTGTTGCGGTCGAGAACCGTAAACAGGCACTGACGACGCTGGCTGGCGCGCTCGCTGAAAAGACGCGCCTTGATGCCCGCGACATCTTCGATGCCGTCATGGAGCGTGAACGTCTTGGATCAACCGGCGTTGGCGAAGGCGTTGCGATTCCGCACGCGCGGATAGACAAGCTGACCCGACCGATCGGCGGCTTCGTTCGTCTGCGCGGCGGCGTCGATTTCGACGCTGTCGATGATCGCCCTTGCGATCTGATCTTCATGTTGATTGCGCCTGTCGGATCAGGCGCAGACCATCTGCGGGCTCTTGCACAGGTGAGCCGCACGCTCCGTCAGCCGAAGCTGCGCGACGACCTGCGCAAGGCGGAGTCTGCCATCGAAACCAAAGCGATCCTTTGCCCTGAAGCGGCGAATGCGTCTGTTGCCTGAAAGGGCTCACGCACGCGCCCTTAGCGCAGCTGACTGCCTCGTCTGAATTGATGCTTTCGACCGTAAGCCGCAACCGGCTTAGCGCGGGCGCATTCCGCCGCCTGTCGCTTGCTGGGCCTGCGGCCTTTCGCTGAGCGCGCGTCCATCAAGGGGCTCAACCGCGACATCAGACGCGTTCACATGCCGCTCAAGAAAGGCCTCAAGGTCTGCGAGTGTCTCTTCCGGCAGTTCTTCCTGCGGGATGTGGCCGGCCTCCGGATAGGTAATGACAACCGAGTTCGGGATTGCATCCTCAAATCGCGCTGCGTCGCTGACCGGGATGACTTTGTCCTGTTCGCCCCACAGGATCAGTGTTGGAACATTGATAGCCGAAAGGCGCTGCTTGCTGGCCTTTTCGCGCTTGCCGCGACCAGCCGAGAGCTGCAGCAGCGCATCGCGGTGACCAGGCGCACGCGACAGCGCAGAATAACGCTCGATCATCTCCGTGCTGACGATCGCCGGATCAACGACAGAATCCTTCAGCCCGTCTTCGATCAGGCCGGACAGGTCCAGGTCCTTCATCAGCGTGCGCGCGACGGAAATATTCAGCAAACGAAAGATGATCGGTTCATCTGCATTGCTCTCGTCCGGCCAACCGGATGCATCAACCAGGACCAGGCTGTCGAGGCGCTCTGGGTGCGCGAGCGCGTATTGCCACGCCACATTGCCCCCCATTGACGAACCCACAATCGTGAAGCTGGCCACTTGCATCCGATCGGCAAGCGCATCCACCGTATCGACAAAATAATCAATCGAAACCGGCTCATCTTCCGGTACGCGCGACAGGCCGTGCCCTGGCAGGTCCAGGGTGATGACACGGTAGGTATCCTCGAGCTGGCGAACCCAGGGACGCCAAGTATGCAGTGAAGCCGAGAACCCGTGAACCAGCAGGACAACCGGCGCATCGCGAGGACCGGTATCCGTGTAGTGAATCTTCGTATCGCCCTTCACGTTCAGGAAGCGTGATGCTTCGACCGAATAGCTGGACTCCAGGGCTTCGTAGGGAATATCGGGGCGGCGAAGTGCCAGCCAACCTGCCGCCAAAACGGCAACCAATGTCAGAAGTATCGCAGCAGATTTGCGAACCATTCTGTCCTCACCGATCACTCACCCACAGTCGTAAAACCTTCAATCGCGACTGGTGTCAAAGAAAAGATTCAGGCCGCGCAGACCGGGCACTCCGTGTCCTGACGAAGTTTGACCGCGCGGGAAATGCCGCTCAATCCGTCGAGGATCAGGACTGAACCAACCAGGGGTTGGCCGGCACCAGTGATCAACTTCATCGTCTCCAGCGCCATGTGGCTAGCGACGATCCCGGTGACGGGGCCAACAACGCCGACATCCTCGCATGCTTCGGCATCTGGCGGCATGGAAGGCACGAAACACTGATAGCAGGGACTGCCTTTTTCGAGACCTGAGCGGAAGACCGAAACCTGTCCCGTCCACCGCGTCGCCGCCCCGGAGACAAGCGGGCGACCTGTTGCGTGAGCAGTACGGTTCAAGGCGAACCGCGTCTCGAAATTGTCCGTACCATCGATGAGGATTTTACCTGAAAGTGCATCCGCTTCCGACCAGCGCTGCGAGTGGCAGATAATTTTGCAATCAGGCGCCGATGCTTTCAACCGCGCGGCCAACCGCTCGGTTTTCGCATCGCCGGTATCAGCTTCGCCGAACTGGATTTGCCGCTGCAGGTTCGACCGATCGACGGTGTCAGCATCCCATAACTCGATCTGACCCACTCCGGCGGCCGCCAGATACATCGCACAAGGGCCGCCAAGCGCGCCCGCGCCAACGATCGAAATCTGGGCTGCCGCGAGCCTCTGGACACCTGGCCCGCCAATCTCTTTGAGAAGGATATGCCGGGATTGCCGTTCAAGCTGTTCTGGGGTCAGGGACATGGTCTCGCTTAGCAGGACGGATACGGTTAAGGCTACAGATAATGAACGACTCAGTGCCTTCCAGCGTCCCCGACACGATCTATGCAACGCCCGCCCAATGGGTGGCGAGCGGCGCAGGTGCGCAGGGCAATCTGTTCCTCACTGGACGGGCTGGCACAGGCAAGACCACCATGCTCCGACGTTTCCTCGCTGAAGCAGGAGAGAACACCGTCGTGCTTGCGCCGACAGGCGTGGCAGCCATGAATGCTGGCGGGCAGACCATCCACTCTTTCTTCAAACTCCCCCCAAGGCTGATTGAGCCGACGGACATCAAACGCCTGCGGGGCGTTCGCCTGATCAAGGCAATCGAAACGATGATCATCGACGAGATTTCGATGGTCCGGTCCGACATGCTGGACGCAATCGACAAGAGCCTGCGCCTCAACCGTGGCTCCAAGCGGCCATTCGGCGGCGTCCGGATGATCCTGTCCGGCGATTTGCACCAGCTCCCGCCTGTCGCCCGAGGCAATGAAGCCGAAATTCTGGATGAGCGGTATGGCGGGCATTATTTCTTCAATGCGCCCGGCTTCAAGGAGGCCGAGTTTGCACTGCTCGCGTTGAAACACGTTTTCCGCCAGGCAGACCCTCGCTTCCTCGCCCTACTCGGCGCGATGCGTCAGGGACGGCTCACGCCACCTGACGAGCGCCTGCTGCAATCGCTCGTATCGAGCCGCAGCGCGGTTGAAGCCAGTGCGACCCATGTCGTGCTGACGCCAAACAATGCCAATGCGTTTCGCATCAACCAGGCGCGGCTTGATGAGCTGCCCGGCAAGCCGCACACGCTCCCGGCGCGGGTTCAGGGAGACTTTGACGAGAAATCCTATCCGACAGAAGCCGACCTGGAGCTGAAGGAAGGCGCGCGGGTCATGCTGATCAAAAACGACCCTGAAGGGCGCTGGGTCAATGGATCCCTGGCAACGGTCGATAGCTTCGAGGGCGACAATGTCCGCGTAGAACTGGATGGCCACCTCTACGAAATCGAGCCTGCCGCGTGGGAGAAACACAAATACGAGCTCGACCCGGAGACCAAGAAAGTCTCCCGCGAAGTCGTCGGTACATTCAAGCAAGTGCCGCTACGCCTTGCCTATGCGGTGACCATCCACAAGGCGCAGGGCCTCACGCTCGACAAGGTGTTCATTGATTTTGACCGGGGCATGTTCGCACATGGACAAGCCTATGTGGCCTTCTCTCGTGCGCGCTCGCTGGAGGGGCTTGAGATTTCGCGCGCCCTGCGGCCGAGAGATCTTGTCATCGACCGGAGCGCATTTGCGTTTGGCGAGCTGGAAACCATCGAGAACACCGACGCCTACCTGCTCGCCAAATTCGCGAAGGGCGAAGACGTCCTACTCTAGGCCAGGCGGCGAATTTCCTCGCGCAGGCGCTCATCCTTGTCGATGGCGATTGTCTCGAGAACACGAACGCGTTCGGTCAGGCGTTCGACATCCTTGCGCAGCCGTAGAATTTCTTCCTCGCTCGCCGCTTCGCCCTTCGAATTGGCCTTTGTCTTCAGGTAATTGTTGATCACCCCTGCTCCGACACAGATCAGGACGATCAGCACGACCATGGAGAACGGACTATCAATATCGAACATTGGACCCTCGAGTTATTATCGTAATTCGATAATAGAGTCCGGTTGCGAGAAATTCAAGGAAAATCGGGACTAGCGGCCCGTCGACCCGAATCCGCCTTCGCCCCGTGCTGTTTCCGGCAGGGTGTCGGTTTCCGCCCAGACGATGCGGGTCACGGGCGCCAGCACCATTTGCCCGATACGTTCGCCGCGCGCGATGGTGAACGGTTCGGCGCCGTGATTGATCAGGATCACTTTCAGCTCACCGCGATAGTCACTGTCGATCGTGCCTGGCGTATTGAGACAGGTAACCCCGTGCTTTGCAGCAAGGCCCGATCGCGGCCGCATCTGGATTTCGTATCCTTCGGGGATCGCGACCGAGAGCCCGGTCGGTACCATGGCCCGCTCACCCGGGTTCAGGACTAGCGGCTCGCCCTCTGGCACAGCGGCGCGCAAGTCCATTCCGGCCGAGCCCGCCGTCTCATAAGCCGGCAGCGCAAGGCCATCAAAGTGCGGTAGCGATTTTACGGAAACAGTTACGTCGGTCATTCCCGCCTATGCGCGGGAGTCGGCAAAGAGAGTCAACTTGAAAAAGCGCGCCTATAGGCCCGCGACTGCGGTCCCGGTCTGCTCAACGGTTGGCACCGATGCTTCGCCTTCTGCGGCATTGGCCTGTGTTCCAACACCTGCCAGGCCGACAACAAGCACGGCGACAAAAACGAAGTATCCAATGATCAGGCGCATGGCTTTTCCCGTATTCAGCGCTCAAGCCAGCTAAAGCCGACAATTGCAAATAAAGTGTTCAGACCAGAAAACCGTGCGAGTGGAATGAAGTTCCGGCCAGAATATGACCATTCTGCGTTCCGTCGGCTCGTTGCAGTGAGATTTAAAAGGACCGTCAAGGGCATAGAAGGCCCAGAGAGGCCGGTCGTTACTACGAGTCGACTGCGCTCGTCTTGCGGGTCCGGCAGTTCATCTGCGCAAACCTGACGTCAGCGCTCTACTCAGCGGCGAGCTGGTCTTTTTCCGGATCGTTCAGCGTTTCGGAAATTCGCACGGCGAGTCGTCGGGCGACTGCTGTCTTGTCCATGCGTGGCCAACGCTCGATAGCATCCGAGCTGACCAGTGCGATCTCATTGTCCGATCCGCCCATCACGTCCCCCGAAACGTCGTTTGCGACGATCCAGTCGCAGTTCTTCCGCTTCATCTTGGCTCGCGCATGCTCTTCAACGTCATGCGTCTCAGCCGCGAAGCCGATCACTAGGCCGGGGCGGTTCTTCCGCTTTTTCGACAGCGTGGCGAGAAT
>JAYZBJ010000224.1:0-5726 GCA_036338795.1 Pseudomonadota bacterium
TGCTGTTTTTCTTGAACAGCTGGAACGCAACCGGCGGCAATTCGATGAGACAATCGACGCCGATGCTGTCCATCCGGTGGTACAGGTCGGCCTGACCTACAAATTCTGATCAGGCCGCCTGAAACCGTGACAAGCGCCTAGTTGCGGCTCTTGTCGACAAGACGGTCGTTCTGCGCCCAGTGCATCATGCCACGCAGTTTCTCGCCGACTTCCTCGATGAGGTGGTCATTCATACGGGCGCGCTTGGCATGGAAGCCCGGGGCACCGGCCTGGTTCTCGAGCACCCAGTTACGCGCGAAGGTGCCGTCCTGGATGTCTTCCAGAACCTTCTTCATCGCCGCCTTGCTCTCACTGGTGACAACGCGCGGGCCGGAAACGTACTCACCATATTCGGCTGTGTTCGAGATCGAGTAGTTCATGTTGGCGATGCCGCCTTCATAAATGAGATCGACGATGAGCTTGGTCTCGTGAAGGCATTCAAAGTACGCCATCTCGGGCGCGTATCCGGCCTCTACCAGCGTTTCGAAACCGGCCTTGATCAGCTCGACAATACCGCCACAGAGAACGGCCTGTTCACCGAAGAGGTCAGTCTCGGTCTCTTCGCGGAAGCTGGTCTCGATGACGCCCGCGCGGGTGTTGCCGATGGCCTTGGAATAGGAGAGCGCGACGTCCTTGGCTGTACCGGTCGCGTCCTGATGGATGGCGATCAGGCCCGGCAGGCCGAAGCCGCGCTGGTACTGGTCACGCAGCGTGTGGCCCGGGCCTTTCGGGGCCGATAGCGAGATGTCGACATTCGCAGACGGACGGATCAGGTTGTAGTGAATGTTGAAGCCGTGGCCGAACATGATGTGCTGGCCATCGCGCACATGCGGCTCGACCTGGTTTGCCCAGAGCACGGCCTGCTTCTCGTCCGGGATAAGGATCATGACAACATCCGCCCACTTGGTGGCTTCCGCCGGGGTCATGACCTTCAGCCCCTCGGCCTCTGCTTTCTTGCGCGAGCCTGAGCCCTCCTGCAGGCCGACCACCACCTCGGTCACACCGCTGTCGCGCGCATTGAGCACGTGGGCGTGGCCTTGGCTGCCATAACCGATAACCGCAACTTTTTTCTTCTGGATGAGGCTGATGTCCGCATCCTGTTCGTAATAGACTTTCACTTCCTGCTACTCCTTGGAATTTCGAAACTTTTCCGGATTTTCTGGCTGCTTAACCCGCATCCTTCCCGCGGCGGATCGAGAGGACACCCGTGCGGCTGACTTCGACGAGGCCGAGGGGCTCCATCAGTTCGGTGAACTGGTCGATCTTGTCCGACGCGCCGGTGATCTCGAAGATGAAGCTCTCATTTGTCGTATCGATGACCCGCGCGCGGAAAATCTCCGCGATGCGCAGTGCCTCGACGCGCTTCTCCCCCTTGCCGGCGACCTTCACCAGCGCAAGCTCGCGCTCGATGCCGCGCTTGGACTTGGTGATGTCGATCACTGCGGCGACTGGAACGAGCCGCAGGAGCTGGGCCTCGATCTGTTCCAGCATGTGCGCAGTCCCGGTCGTGACGATCGTGATGCGCGAGCGGTGCTTGCCGCGGTCAACTTCGGCGACCGTCAGGCTTTCGATATTGTAGCCACGAGCGGAGAACAGGCCGACCACCCGTCCGAGAACGCCGGGCTCATTGTCGACGAGGACGGCGAGCGTGCGACGCTCCTCGACCTCCTCGGCATGGTCCATATCATAGGCGCTTGCGGGGATCGGCTCCTGGCTCATGCGGCTTCCTGTGCAGGTTCATCCTCATCGGAGCGCTCGAACTCAAGTTGAGGACGGCGCGCCTTGAGGCGGTTCTTGATTGAGGAGGCGCGATTGAGCGCGTCCTCACGATGGGACCGGCGTTGCTTGTCGTAACGGCCGAGGATCATGTCGCGGCGACGTGGATCGGTGTGCGCCTGAAGCTCCGACACCAGCAGGCGACGGCATTCTTCAATGAAAGCGGCAGAGTTCTCTCCCGTGGGGCCTTCCTGACGGCTCATCGCGTCCAGCTCGTAATAGGCAAAGACAAGCGCATCGAGAATCGGCGGGCGTGAGCCGCGATAGGCACCCTCCTTCTGGGCACCCTTTTTCTCCGGATCGATGTTCGGGAAGAACATGCGCCCCCGTTCGATCAGGGAGGAGAGTTGCATCATCAGGTTGACCTTGTTCGTCTGGAAAGACTGGTCATTGGTCTGCTGACGGCGCGTACGGGCAAACATCGCCATACGGCCGAGTGCATCAATCGCCGCTGCGCCCCAGTCGAGGCTCGCGCCATCGACATGCATGCGCAGCGTTTCGACGCGGATCTTCTCCTGACGCCGCGTTTCAAGGTGCGAGGCGATCGCCCCGATAATTGCAAATACAGCCGAGGCAACCGTCACAACAAGCGACCAGTTGTTCTGCAAACTGTCCATCACGCTATTTGCTTCCATGACCTGAATTCCTGAAGAGCTGGAGGATTACACCAGCTTACGGCCTTCCTCGTCGATTTCATCCCCGGAAATGCTGCCAAGCAACATCTCGTTATGGGCTGCACCGGACGGGATCATCGGGAAGCAATTTTCGGCCTTGGTGACCAGGCAGTCAAAGATGACGGGCCCTGGATGATCTATCATTTCCTGAATGCGCGCATCCAGTTCGTCAGGGTCTGAACACTGAATGCCATGCGCGCCATATGCCTCCGCCAGCTTCACGAAATCCGGCAGGCTTTCGGAATAGGAATGAGAATACCGCTGGCCGTGCAGGAGTTCCTGCCATTGGCGGACCATGCCCATCCACTCATTATTGAGGATGAACACCTTGATCGGCAGTTTGTGCTGCACGGCAGTCGACACTTCCTGCATCACCATCTGCACTGACGCTTCGCCAGCAATATCGATAACGAGGCTGTCGGGATGCGCCGCCTGGATGCCGACAGCAGCCGGCAGGCCGTAACCCATCGTGCCAAGCCCGCCCGAGGTCATCCAGCGGTTCGGCTCTTCGAAGTGATAATGCTGGGCAGCCCACATCTGGTGCTGGCCAACCTCGGTTGAGATGTAGGTGTCGCGATCCTTGGTCAGCTCATACAGGCGCTCTACGGCGTATTGCGGACGGATCGAGCCTTCATTTGCCGGATAAGCGAAACAGTCGCGAGCCCGCCACTTGTCGATCTGGGCTTTCCATTCCGAAAGGTCTGGCTTTTTCGCCTTCGATTTCTTCCAGCCATCAAGCAGTGCCTGAAGGGCCTGCCGGGCGTCAGCGACAATTGGCACATCCACGCGGATGATCTTGTTGATCGAGGATGGATCGATATCGATGTGGATCTTCTTGGATCCCGGCGAGAAGGCAGAAATCTTTCCTGTCACCCGGTCGTCGAAGCGGGCACCGACGCAGATCATCAGATCGCAGTCGTGCATAGCATGATTGGCCTCGTAGGCACCGTGCATGCCGACCATCCCAAGCCAGTCCTCATGGCTTGCCGGGAAGGCTCCAAGCCCCATCAGGGTCGACGTGACCGGAATACCGGTTGCAGCCTGCAACTCACGAAGCAGCTTCGAGGCCTCGGGCCCGGCATTCACAACACCGCCACCGGTGTAGAAGACCGGGCGACGCGCGGCTTTCATCAGCGTCAACGCATCCTTGATGGCATGCTTCGACGGCTCGGTCTTTGGCTGGTAAGTCGGTTTGAAGACGCCCTGCTTGCCGATATAGGTCCCCGTCGAGAACTGCACGTCCTTCGGAATGTCGATCACGACCGGTCCGGGGCGGCCTGAGGTGGCGATCAGAAATGCTTCGTGGATCGTGCGGGCGAGATCCTCGACATCGGTCACGAGGTAATTGTGCTTGGCGCAGCAACGCGTGATGCCCACCGTGTCGCATTCCTGGAAAGCGTCAGTGCCGATCAGGTGCGTCGGCACCTGCCCGGTGATCACGACCATGGGAATGGAGTCCATCATCGCATCGGCAATCGGCGTGACCATGTTGGTCGCGCCCGGCCCGGAGGTTACCAGCGCAACACCCGGCTTACCGGTCGAACGGGCATAACCTTCAGCAGCATGGCCGGCGCCCTGTTCGTGGCGCACGAGAACGTGCCGAATATCGTCCTGCGAATAAAGCGCATCATAGATGGGCAGCACGGCCCCACCCGGATATCCAAACATCGTGTCTACGCCCTGCTCTCTTAGAGCGGTGATGACGATCTCCGCACCCGTCATCTGGCGGGTCTTCGTCTCTTTCGCTGTAAGGGCCTGGGTATCCATGATGCTGCTCTTCTTGGGTTTCGGTGTTCGCTGTCATCGCTTTGCGCGACCTGAAAAAGAAAAAGGGCCTCATCTGAGACCCTTCCATACGCACCCGTGCCGGTATCCTGAGACACCGGTCACGGGTTAATAAGTACGACGACCTTCTGCTGGCGCAAGGCTGTTTCCTCCAAATCGCAAATGGGGCATAACCTGCCTCAGCTTAGCGGTCAACCTCCTTATAAAGGGCAGAAACAACCCTAATTCGCGTCGGAAGCTCCGCGGATGGAATTCGTGGCCAGAAAGGAAACTGGCGGCCGATCCATGTGAATTGACGCTTCGCATAGCGTCGCGTGTCGCGCTTTGCGTTTTCAGCCGCGGTTGTCGCGTCAATCTCGCCACGGATGAAGGCGGAGAGCCAAGGCATGCCGTGCGCCTTCATGGCCGGCAGCTCTTCATCTATTCCCAGACGGACGAGTGCACGCGCCTCCTCCATCGCCCCTTCCATCAGCATGCCCTCAAACCGACGGTCAATGCGGGAATAAAGCTTGGCACGTGGCGGCGTCAGCGCGACACCCAACCATTCGTCAGGATTTAGAACCGGATTGGACCGGCGCCCCTGAAAGCGGGTCAGCGCGGTTCCCGTTGCAAGCCAGACCTCATAAGCGCGGCTCAGGCGCTGGCGGTCATTGTCATCTATTCGCGCAGCGGCTTCCGGATCGACGGCTTGCAAACGAAGCTTCAGCCCACGCACGCCTTCGTTCTTGGTAATTTCCACCACCTCATGGCGGACATCCTCCGGAACTGGCGGGATTTCCGACAGCCCTTCGGTCAGCGCCAGGAGGTAGAGCCCGGTACCGCCGACAACGACCGCCGTTTTTCCGCGCTTCTGGATATCTTCAATGACGGGCCGGGCCTGATCAAGCCATTGCCCTGTCGAGAAGCGCTCGGACGCGGGCACGTGGCCGAACATGTGATGCGGGATGCCATCCATCTCCGCCTCGTCCGGCCGGGCGGAAATGACCTTCAACTCTCGGTAGACCTGCATCGAATCCGCATTGACGATCTCGCCGTCGAGCTTCCGGGCGATTTCAATGGAAAGCTGTGTCTTTCCGCTAGCAGTTGGACCGTGGATCAGGATTGCAGGACGCATTTAAAAACAAGTAAGAGGTTTGAGCCCGAAGGTTAAGTAAGGACGCCCGAAATGGATGAAAAAACGTCAGATTACAGTCATGTCGTAACGGTTGTGGCGCCTGGAACCGATAGCGTTCAGCAGCTCGCCGACAAGCTGGAGGCTACGCTACTCACTCAGGGCCATGACAGGTTCGGCCCCGTCCGCATGCTGAGTGGCGATGGGCACTTCGCGGCAATCGAGCAGGCTGTATCGGCGATTGATCCACAATCCTTGCGCAAAGCCCTTGAAAGCGCTTTCTCCGGTCGGGCGGATATTTGCGTCTCACCGAGCACAGGACGCCGCAAGAAACTGCTCAT
>JAYZBJ010000225.1:0-7562 GCA_036338795.1 Pseudomonadota bacterium
CAAGCTCGTCCCGACGCGCATGCAGTCGATCGCTGAAATTGGCTACGGTTTCATCGCGGACATGATCCGCGGGACTGCCGGTGAAGAAGGCCTCAAATTCTTCCCGTTCGTCTTTACTCTCTTCTTCTTCGTGTTCGCCGCAAACATGATCGGCATGGTGCCGTACGCATTCACGACAACGAGCCACCTCGTCGTCACGGGCGCTCTCGCCCTGCTCGTCATCTCGATCGTGATGATTTACGGCTTCTACAAGAACGGCTTTAAATTCTTCAAACTGTTCGCCCCGTCGGGCGCGCCGTTTCTGATCTATTTCATCCTGGTGCCGATCGAGGTTGTCTCCTTCCTCGCTCGTCCGGTTACGCTTGCACTGCGTCTCTTCGCAAACATGCTCGCCGGACACATCATGCTGAAGCTTTTCGCGACCTTCGCCGCACAGCTCTTCGCTGCTGCCCTGGCGGGAACGGCGATGCTCGGTGTGGTCGGTATCCTGGCATTCGCAATGGGGGTTGCACTGAACGCCCTCGAGCTGCTCGTTGCTGGTCTTCAGGCGTATATCTTCGCCATCCTGACCTGTGTTTATCTCAACGACGCGCTTCACCCATCGCACTAAGTTCCGCCGGTGCGGCCTTGTGTACCGTGCCATAGCTCTTGACGCGCCCGAACGAACAGGCTTCACGGGCACAAAATCGAACCAACGCCAATCCCTTAAAGGAGATCTCGAAATGGAAGGCGATATCGCTCTCGGCCTCAAATATGTTGGTGCAGGCCTCGCAACTCTCGGCATGATCGGTGCTGCTCTCGGTGTGGGCAACATCTTTGCCAGCTTCCTTGACGCAGCCATGCGCAACCCGTCCGCTGCTCCGCAGCAGACCGGCAACCTCTTCATCGGTATGGCTCTTGCCGAAGCTCTCGGCATCCTGGCCTTCCTGGTCTCGGTCCTGATCCTCTTCGTGGTCTAACAGACCACGCCAAGATCTCTTTTGGCGCTGGCCTCGCGCGTCGAGGCCAGCCCGCCTTTATCTGAACGCAGCCATCAAGGTCTTGCCATGATGTCCATCTTCCTTGCAGCGCCGGCAACGACCGAAGCGACAGAAGGCAGTGCTGCCTTCCCGCCCTTCGATCCCTGGCACTTCCCCTCCCAGCTCTTCTGGCTGGTCATCCTGTTTGGCGGTCTTTACATCGCCCTGTCGCGCTTCGTGCTGCCGAAGCTTGGCGGCGTGATCGAGAAGCGTGGCGACACGATTGCCGACTCCCTCGATGAGGCAGCCCGCCTCGACGAGCAGGCAAAGGAAGCCAAAAAACAACAGGAACTGCACCTTGCCGAGGCCCGTGCGAAAGCACGTGAGACCGCAGACAAGGCGCGTGCGAAAGTCGAAGCGGAAATTGCCGCTGAGACGCAAAAGGTCGACGCCGACCTTGCGACCCGTCTCGATGAAGCTGAAGCACGTATCCAGAAACTTCGCACAGAAGCGCTGGCGAATGTCGATGCCATCGCAACCGACACGGCCCAGGCCATGCTGTCGCGCTTCGGTGTTGACGTCAGCGAGGCCGACGCCCGCTCCGCCGTGAAACGTGCCCAGAGCGCGAATTAGGGAGACAGACATGAAATATCTCGTAGCCCTGACCGCCAGCTTCGCAGCCGCCCCCGTGGCCATCGCTGCCGACGCGGCTCACGACTCAGGCACCGGCTTCCAGAACCTGATCTATCCTTTCCTGGATCCGATCACGCACACAGCTGCACTGGCGTTCGTCGTCTTCCTCGTGATTGCCGGCGCTCTCGGCGCATTCAAGATGGTTGCCCGCTCGCTGGACGAGCGCGCTGAAGGCATCCAGAAGCAGCTTGATGAATCCCGCGCCCTGCGGGAGGAAGCTGCCGCAATGCTGGCTGAAGCCGAACGCCGCCAGAAAGAAGCCGACCAGACGGCTGACGCCATGATCAAGCAAGCCAAGGCTGACGCGAAAACCATGGTTGAGCAGGCCCGCAAGGAGCTTGCCGAGAAGGTCGCTCGCCGGGAAGCACAGGCAGAGGCCCGTATTGCCCGCGCAGAAGCCGAAGCGGCTCAGGACGTTCGCCGTGCTGCTGCTGATGCCGCAACGCGCGCTTCCAAGGATGTGCTTGCCAGCTCCAACAAGCGTGGTGACCTCTTCACCGAGGCGCTGGCGGAGATTGAGAAAGCTCTCTAGCGTTTTTGCAGAAAACATTAAAAAGGGCGACTGGTCTGCCGATCAGTCGCCCTTTTTTGTATCTGTCCAAATTGAGCTTCTAACCTGGCCAGACAGGCAGAAGGCTGCGTACAGCCGAAACGAAAGCCAGAGGCTGGTCCAGCATCACATGGTGGTGTGCATCAGGGATGGTAATGATGTGCGCCGGTGGCGTGGTCAGTGTTTGCACATGAGCCGCAACGGCCGGATCAGCCAGCAAAGACTTCTCCCCTCTCATGAAGATTACAGGGCAATCGCTATTGATCTTCGTCAGCTGGAAATCATCCCATTCGTCGAGCATGCTCGCAAAGATTGAGGGGTCAAACTTCCAGACAAAGCCAGGCTTGCCATCCTCATCCACCGTAGCTTTCAGGCTGTGTCGCGCGATGTAATCGACAGCGTAGTGGTTGTCGCAAGGCTGCAATGGGGCCAGGCGAAAACGCTCAAGAGCCGCCTCAACAGTCGGATAGACGCGGTTCGGCCGTGAGCGAACCGGGGGCCTTGGCCCATCCGTACCAGGTGGATCAATACGGCTATCCACGATCAGGGCGCCGCCAAACCGGTTTCCTGTCTCGTCCATGATGGTGTGGAGCGCGATCAGGCCGCCGAATGAATGAGCAATAATGAGTGGTTTGGTCTCATGATCAAACAGCCCCGCCGCCTCAGCCACGGCGACCTGCTCCTCGCAAAAGGCAACACGCGTGTAGGTCGTTCGCCAGTCGCTGTCGCCCATGCCCGAAAAGTCAGGTGCGACGACGAAATAATCGTCCGCGAAAAACGGTGCGATGAAATCCCACCAATGGGCGTGCGCGCCATTTCCATGAACGAGCAGGATGCCCGGCTTCGACGGATCGCCCCATTGGCGCCAATTGATCGACGCGCCCTGAACATCGACACGGCCTTCTTTTGCCGGTGCCGCAATCGCCTTGTTGAACCAGTCTGGCGCAGGCGGCTTCTGGCCCTTGTATCGTCGCAGGATGAAGTCGGCTTCTGTCGGTTCTGGATGTGCTTCGGGCCTGGTCTTCTCTTCGCTCGTCGCGCTCATCCGCCCGCTCCCTGGCGACGCTCAATCACCTTGAAAACGCCCGTGCCGGTCAAGAGCGTGCGATCGCCCGTCCAGATGCGACCTTCAACCGTGAAGATACCCTCGACCTCACCAACGACTTCCGCCTTGCCCTCGACCCAGTCACCGAGTTTCGCACCGGAGAGAAAGTCACACAGGAGGCGGACTGTGACCCACCAGGTATCCTCGTCATTCTCAACGGCAGCGCCCCACGCCATGTCGGCAAAGGTCATCAGCATCCCGCCATGCGCGTTCATCATACCATTGGTGTGATGCTCCTCCACGCGAAAGGCGCGCGTCAGCCCATCTGAGCCGCGCTTTTCGAACAATGGGCCAACCTGCCGGCCAAACCCGCGATGCCAGGGCAGCAATGTGAACCCATCAGGCACATCGAAGCTCTGTGATTTAGTGAAATCGTCTGTCATGGACAGCCGGATTTGCCGGAGGTTCGGCCCTGCGGCAAGCCCTCACCCGGCGGGAGGTGGGGCAAGGCTGGCGAGGAAGGTGATAAGGCCGTTTGCGGACACGTGCGCAAGGATCGGCACGATGACGGTACCGCTCTTGAGACGAAGCCATGCAAAGCCCATCGATGCAATGAAAACGACGATAAGCGCCGGCACTGAATACTGTAGGTGAATGAAGGTGAAAGCCGCGCTCGACAGCACCATGGTCATGAGGGGCGGAACACCGCGAACCAGCATCGCCCCCATGGCAATGCCGCGATACGTGACCTCTTCAACGATGGGCGCAAGGATCATCGCGTAGACAAGGTAGGATGGCCCCCAGTTCTGCGGTGCAAACAGCGCCTCGTTCACATCACCGGAATACTGCCAGCCATCCTCGGCAGCGAACAGCGACGCGGCGATCAGGTTGGGGCCTATGAGAATTACCGGCCCGAGCAGGATGGCGGCGAGAATCCAGTTCTGCGACGCCTTCATGTCTCCGGCGAAAGCCCCTGCCCCGATACGTTCGCTCCAGACGCTGAGAATGGCGAAATAGGCAAGCTGGATGGCCGCGAGAGAGAGCCACACCTGCCCGATCGCTTCTGCATTGGCGGAAGGATCGCGGATCACGTCAAAATAACCCGGCCAGACCAGCGAGATGATCGCTGATCCGAAAACCGGAATCAGGAAAGGCGCACACAGCACCCAGAAGCCTGCGCTGAACGGTTCGCGGTGCAGCGCCATGGGCGTGTTGTAAGGGCCGGAATTCATGCCTTCCGGCTTAGCCAACCAGCCCCGCCTTGGAAAGCGCTTCGGCTTGACGCGCTGCAACAGCCTCTTCGGAGAAGCCTTCCAGGCTCTCCTCGAACAGGCGGTGGAAGTTCAGTTCTGCGCCCAGACGCAGATACGCCGCGCCAAGACCAATCGCGGCCCTGTCGAGGAACACGAACTCGCGCGGAATGGTGAGAGGCCCCTTCTCTTTCAGGAGCTTGCGCACCTCAAAAGCCTGCTTGCGACCATACTCTCCCGGAGCGACGCCATCGGCAACTGTGCGCACACGATCTTCCAGCAGCGGGCCGTAGATGAAGCTTGCCCAGATATTCAGGATTTCAACGAGATCCTTATTGAGGTTCTTGAACCCCCACTTCTCATATGCAGCAAAGGTTGCGTCGAAGTCATCCGCCCGCATGGCGCGATAAAGGTCCACCACGCCGCCAATGAAGTTTGGGGGGAAGATGCGGATGCACCCAAAATCGAGCAAGTTCAGCCCCCGCCCCTCATCACGCACCTGATAGTTTCCAAGATGCGGATCGCCATGGATTACGCCATAGCTGTTGACCGGCAACCACCACGTCCAGAACAGGCGCTCGGCGATGCCGTTGCGGACTTCCTGCGAAGCTTCCTGGTAAGATACCAGCGGATCGCCAGTCACCCACTCCATTGTCAGAAGGCGCGCGGTCGAGATCTCCTCAACCGGCTTGGGTACGTGGACGAAATCCTTTTCCGAGAGCATGTCGCGGTAAAGCCCCATCGCCTTGCGCTCACGCTCATAGTCGAGTTCCTCACGCAGGCGATCGGAAATCTCGACGATGACTTCATTGGCGTCGATTGACCCGTCGACGCGTTTGAAAAGGCCCAGAAGACTTTTCAGCTGTGAGACATCGCTTTCCACCGCACTCGCCATGTCAGGGTATTGCAGCTTGCAGGCGACTTCGCGCCCATCAGGCAAGCGCGCGCGGTGGACCTGCCCCAATGATGCGGCATGGGCCGCTTCCTTACCGAATTCCGCAAACCGGTCCTGCCAGTCCGCCCCTAGCTCGGCACGCATACGGCGTTTGACAAACGGCCATCCCATCGCCGGCGCGTGCGCCTGAAGTTGAGAGAGTTCGCTGGCATACTCCGCCGGCAGGAAATCCGGGATCGTCGACAGGATCTGCGCGACCTTCATCAACGGGCCTTTGGTCTTGCCGAGGGCCGCCGCCAACGCTCTCGCTGCGCGCTCATCACTCTCATCCCCGCCAAAAAAGCGGTTAGCGGCGAAAGACAGCCCAGCTGTCGACAGGTTTGAGCCGACCTTCGCTGTACGTGCGAGGCGCGCAGAAAAGCGGTTACGTTCGGGATCGCGTTCTTCAGTCATATGCGGTCAAATAGGCTCCTGCCGAGCGGTTTCACGTCCGCAAATGACGCACCCTCACCAGGTGCCGATATTCTCCGCGCTGGCCCACGGTTCTTGTGGTGGCAGCGGGTCACCCTTCTGCAGCAGCTCGACCGAGATGCCATCGGGCGAACGGACAAACGCCATATTACCATCTCGCGGCGGGCGATTGATCGTCACGCCGATCTTCTCGAACCGCTCACAGGCATCGTAGACATTGTCGACCTTATAGGCGAGGTGGCCGAAATTCCGGCCGCCCTGAAGCTCTTCCGGGTCCCAATTATGGGTCAGCTCGACCATTGGCAGCCCCGGTGGGAGCCCCTTCTCGGACTCGCGCGCTTCCGGATACCGGGCGATATCGTCAGGCGCAGCCAGAAAGACCAGCGTGAAGCGGCCCTGCTCATTGTCGACGCGCCGAAGCTCCTGCAGGCCAAGGCCATCGCAGAAGAATTTCTTGGCTGCGTCAATGTCGCTGACGCGGATCATGGTGTGGAGGAATTCGACGCTCATGCCTTGTCTCCTTCAAGCCGCCTGATTTCTGATTTCAGGGAGGGCGGTGCGTTTCTGTAATAGTGTGATGTGACGAGATAGAGAAAGCCAACGACAATCCCCATCACGACGACGAATGTCATGAAGACGTGCAGCATGTAGCCGCGTTCGAACGGGCCAGCGATCGCGCCATTGAAGCGCCAGATCGAATCCCAGAGGAAGTTGAAGCCGGAAATTAGCAGCGGCAGTCCGACGAGGCTGACCAGCGCCGCGACCCAGCGGTAACTCGCCGCGATTGGTGCCTCGCACCGGATGAACGCTTCCTTGAATTCTTCACGCGAGACCTTCTCGGAGAGGAGGCCTTTTTCGCGCATCGATTTGTAGACGGCGTTCGAAAACTCGGGGAGCTCTCGCCACTTCATCAGGAGATAGAGGCCCCAGAGGCCGAGCGCGACGAACATCAGCGCATAGAATGTCAGTATCATACCTGGTCCCGTGATCTGGTCCGGCGCGCCTTGACGCCTGGCAATGTCAGGGCTCAGGCTGCGTGTGCGCGCTCATAGGTGAGCATGGCCCGCTTGCGAGCCACTCCCCAATGGTAATTATGTAACCGCCCGTCGGACGCAAGGGCACGGTGGCAGGGAATAAGCCAGGCAATCGTATTTGCGCCGATAGCCGTGCCTGCCGCACGGGCCGCCTTGGGCTGTCCTGCCGTGGCCGCGACCTGGCCATAAGTGCGCGTTTCTCCTGCCGGGATGTCAAGCAAGGCCCGCCAGATCTGGCGCCGGAATGGTGTACCGTACAACGCGACCGGGATCGGGGCTGACGACTGGAAAACGCGTTCCGCCCAGCGCGCCGCTTCGCCATTGTCCCGGCGGATTTCCGCGTTTGGATAACGGCCAGCGAGATCGTCGAGAACGGCCTCTTTCGAGTATCCGGGATGCTCAAAGCCCGTCTTTTCCCCTGCCCCGTCATCAGCGAAGCCAAGCCCACACAAGCCGCGAGGCGAAACGAGAAACACGCCGGTGCCAAATGGTGTCGGAGCGTGTCCGATTGTGAGGTCCGCGCCCGCGCCCCTCAGCTTTGCCTCTCCCGGGCTGAGGCCTTCATGCGCGATAAAAAGGTCATGCAGCCGCGACGGGCCAGACAGGCCGGTCTCGATCGCCGCATCCAGCACGCTTGCCCCCTGCCGCAGAAGGTCGCCCGCTGC
>JAYZBJ010000226.1:0-4989 GCA_036338795.1 Pseudomonadota bacterium
GCCGTCATGTCGGACAAGTTCACCTGGACCAGGCCCGGACTTGAGCCGTTAGCCGTGGCCGGGACATAGCTCGCGCCGGCGAAAGCTGCTTCCCTGAAAGCGGGCATCCGCGTGATGACGAGCGGCGCGTCCGGCGGCAGTTTCAGCATGTCCGGCAGGGCCACCTCTGCCCGTGTCAGGCGCTCTTCCAGCCGTGCCAGCACAGCAGCGCGCCCTTCCGGCGTTGCTTCGTGGACCTGGTCTGGCGATTGCGAGATGAGTTGCAGGCGTTCAGCGACACTGCCGCCCTCAAGGCCGATCTCCGCCAGCGCTGCGTCCAGTTCCGCGGTTGCGGCTTCGACAGCTGACAGCCCTTCGCGATAGAGAAAATCGGGATCGGGTTCGGCGCCTGTGTAATAGGCAAGGACATCTCGGTAGTAGGCGTCGCCATCGGGCAGGCGCCACACGCCCGGTGATTGTGAAACATCTTGCCGTAGTGCCGCGATCTCGTCGGCAAATTCGGTATAGGCAGGCGTGATCTCACGGATCAGGATGCGCGCGGCGGCCGCCCTGTAGGCGTTGGCCGAGCGGTTCTCCTGCGCGGGCAGGGTGGCGACGACATTGCCGAATGTCTGGAGCAGGGGGTGCGCGTCGACAGGCTGCGCAGCAAACTCGCGCAAGCGCGCTTCCAGCATTTCGAGCACGAAGCCCGGCGGCGTAATGCCGTTGGCGGCGTCGGAAGCAAGGCGCCGTCGTTCGTCTTCAAGCGATCCGGGCAGCGCGGCCAGCCGGTCGAGATAAGCCTCGGCGTCGGCGTGAGTGGCCAGCGGCTGGCTGGACAGAAGCAGCTCGGGCACATCGACCCATGCCCCCGAAAGCTGATCGACCGCATAGGGCCTGGCTGTTCCTGGCTCGTACCGGCCATAGCCATAAGCTTCCAGCGTGGTCAGCCTGGCATATTCGGTCCGCGCAATTTCAAGGTGACGCGCCAGCTTGCTGTCCTCGGGGATGTCCGGCAGCCGGCTGAGCCGCGAAAGCAGCTCGAGACGCAGCAGGCGCGTGCGCTCGAAGCGGGCCTGTGAGCGGTCGTCCAACTTGTTGTCGAACGGAAAACCGAGACCGTCTTCTTCCATGCCAAGACGCGTGGCCGTTTCCGGTGAGAGCGCAAGCTCGGTATTGGCCGTGTCGCGGAAGGCCTGGTTGATCTCCTGAACGGTGCGCCGGGCGATCCCGTCCTCATTCACAGGTGGAGAACAGGCGGTAAGAAATGCTGACGTAAAAAGGCTAAAAAGAACAGCGTTCTGCGCGCTCGACTTCATGAAGTCTCTCATGCTGGCGTGTGTACTTTCATGACACCTTCTTCACAGTCGCAGTTAAAGACCGCTGAGCGGTTGTGGCTCCATGGCTTATCCGGTAAACCGCGCCGGTCAACTACAGGAGTCTCCCAGTGGAAAATACGCAACCAGCGCAGGGAAATGCGCTTACCGGACAGGTGCTTTTCTACTCCAACCCACAGCCGCTTTCTGCCGAGCAACATGGCGGCCTCGGTCTGAAGCAGATCGAAAACCCATTTGCTTTCCTTGGCAAGGCGCACGCCGTGCCGCTGACGGTGAACGAATTCGGCCTCGCATCGACCTCTTACCCGATCATCTTCGTCGGCAATGAGAAGACGCCAATCGGCGCAATGGGCATCCGTCAGGATGAGAACCTGTTCGTTTCCGAGGATGGCAATGTCGACAGCGATTTCTACATCCCGGCCTTCGCACGCCGCTATCCGTTCGTATTCGCGAATGACCAGTCGCAGGATCGCCTGCTGCTCTGCGTCGACCGTGACGCGCCGATGGTCTCGAACCAGCCGGACGTTCCATTCTTCGAAAACGGCCAGCCGACCGAGTACACCAACAACGCGATGCAATTCTGTCAGGAATTCGAGCGCCAGCGGCGCGCGACAACGGAATTCGTCAAGCGCATCGACGAGCTGGGCCTCTTCACGCAGAAGTCCGCCAACTTCCAGCCGCGTGACGCACAGGGCAACACGGTCGGTGAGCAACAGCGCATCGCCGAATACTGGGCGATCGACGACCAGAAGCTGAACGCGCTCTCCGATGAGCAGCTCGGTCAGCTGCACCGCGATGGTATCCTTGCGGCTTGCTATGCGCACATCATCTCGCTGCTGAACTGGTCGCGTGTTGTGAACCGCGGCATGCGCAAGCAGTCTCCACAAGCTGCGCCGCAGCCGCAGGGTGGTTCCGAAGGCCCGCACCTGCAGATCTAGTCAGGCGCGCCTTCTGGCAAACAATCAGGCGGCCGGGCAGCGATGTCCGGCCGCTTTTTTGTTGCGCACAATGCGCTCACATTTTGGCGAGGTGGTTCACAAGGTGGCCGCTCCCGCCATATGGCTTGCAATTGAACTCCGGCGAATGCGAAGACCTATAATGATGATTACAGCGATGAGATGGCTCACCCTCGGCCTTGCCTGCCTTGCGGGCGCACTGATTGCGCAGGCCGAACCTGTGGACGGTGGCCATGCGCGTGTGGAGCTGGTGAGCGAACGCGATGTCGCCACTCCGGGCGAGACGGTCTGGTTCGGCTACAGCTTCGAGATGGACGAGAACTGGCACATCTACTGGAAGAATGCCGGTGATGCCGGGATCCCGCCGCAGATGTACTGGGATGATGACAACAGCCTCAGTGAAGATCGCATTGGCGAAATTGCCTGGCCGGTGCCGCACCGTATCGAAGTCGTCGCCGGCGAGATCATGGACTATGGCTATGACGGTGAGATCGTCCTCGCCTTTCCGGTCCAGATTCCTGAGGACGCGGACGATATGCTGCGCTTTGGCGGCACGCTCGACTATCTGATCTGCGAAGACATCTGCATCCCGGAATCGGTCGAGCTGGAATACTTTCTCGAGATCGGTGGCACGCAGGTGCCCAACATGTATGGCGCCGAGCTTATTGCGGGCGGCCTTGAGCAGGTGCCTGCCGATTTTGAAGGTGAAGCTACGCTCGCGCAGGACGGTGAAAAATGGGTCCTGTCGCTCGCGGGCGGCCAGCTTGCCGGACAGGTCGGCGAAGCCGCTTTCTTTCCGGAAACGCATGACATCGTGCACGCCGCCGACCAGCCGTCAGAGTTTGGCGATGACGGTCTTCGCCTCACCCTGACGCCGGACGTCGACGTCATGCCGGGCGTGCTTGCCGGTGTCGTGACGCTCGAATTGGGCGAAGCCGAACGCCTCGCCGTTCGCGTGGAAGCGCAGCCCGGTGAGCCGCTCGAAGGCACGACAGGCATCGCGGGGCCAGCTACTCGTGAGGCTTCGGGCAGCGGATCGGGCGCTGGGCCTGCGCTGATCCTGATGCTCGCATCTGCCCTGCTTGGCGGACTAATCCTGAATCTCATGCCCTGCGTGCTACCGGTCCTGTCGATCAAGGCTGTCGGCATGGTGCAGGCCGCTTCAAGCGGTCAGAAGAATGAACTGCGCGCCCATGGCATCTGGTATACGATTGGCGTGGTGCTGAGTTTTGCAGCCACCGGCGCGGCCTTCCTGGCCTTGCGTGCGGCTGGCCAGTTCGTGAGCCTCGGTTTCCAGCTTCAATATCCCGCTGTCGTTGCCGCTCTTGCGCTTGTGATGGTGCTGATTGGTTTGTGGTTGCTCGGCCTGTTCAATCTCGGCAGCTCTATGCAGAATGTCGGCTCCGGCCTTGCTACAAAGCAGGGCAGCGCGGGTGCGTTCTTTACAGGCGTCCTTGCCGCGGTGGTCGGTGCACCGTGTGTCGGCCCATTCGTGGTCGGTGCGCTGGGCGCGGTGCTGGACGAGCCGGCGGTTGTCGTAATGGCAGTATTCCTGACGCTCGGTTTTGGTCTTGCCTTGCCATTCCTCGTGCTCAGCTTTGTACCCGGGCTTCACAAGTCCCTTCCAAAGCCGGGCCTCTGGATGGAGCGCCTGAAACAGGCTTTCGCCTTCCCGATGTTTCTCACGGCGGCTTGGTTGATCACCGTTCTCGGCAATCACCCCGCAGCTGGCGCGACAGCTTTCGGTGCAGTGATCCTTGCGTTCGGTGTGTGGCTGATGAGTGTTTCCGGCGGAAAGCTGCGCGTGCCGGTGTTGGCTGCTGGTGCGGCGCTCGCCGTGTTTGCGATTGGCTGGCCGGTAGTGGCTGGCTTTCAGGATGCGCCAGCAGATGACGGCACGAAGACCTATGCGACCGTCACCACAGAGCCCTGGTCGCCCGAGCGCGTTGATGAGCTTCTCGCTGAAGGGCGCGGCGTGTTCGTGGACTTCACGGCGAGCTGGTGCGCCACCTGTCAGGTCAACAAACGCACCACGCTGACCAAGCCCGAAGTGCTCGACGCGATGGCTCAAGCAAATGTGAGTTTCCTTGTCGCCGATTTCACTCGCCCCGATGACGCGATTGCGGCAGAGTTGAAAAAGCGTGGAAGTCCGGGCGTGCCGATGTATCTGCTTTATGCGCCGGGTGAGAGCGAGCCGGAAATCCTTCCGACATTGCTCAATCCGGGTATGATGAAGAAAAAGCTCGGTGCGTTCGAAACGGCGTCCATCAATGTGCGTTCACAGCGTTAGTTCCTACCCCTCAGGAGATCCTGTCATGATGACCATCACCCGTAGAAATATTGGCCTGGCTTCGGGCATGGCTGCAGCTGTCGGCCTCAGTGCTGCCGCCCTTATCGCGTTTTCGGCAGATGCATCGCCAGCCGCCGAGCCGGGCACGGCTGCGCCAGCCTTCACGGGAACGACCAGCAAGGGTGACACGGTTTCCCTGTCTGACTTCGCTGGCAAGACGGTCGTGCTGGAATGGACGAATGATGGCTGCCCCTTCGTGAAGAAGCACTATGCAGAACCGCCAAAGAACATGCAGACGCTGCAGTCTGAAGATGCTGCGGGCGACGAAGTTGTCTGGCTACAGGTCATCTCGTCCAAACCGGGCTCGCAGGGGCATGTATCAGGTGAAGAAGCCGACGCGATCAATGAGGGCCGCGGTGCGACGCCC
>JAYZBJ010000227.1:0-5642 GCA_036338795.1 Pseudomonadota bacterium
TACGCGCTTTGAGCCCATCGATCGGGTCGTGATGGGTACGGATGTCATCAACTTCTTCGCGTTTGCGGTATTTTGCCGGGTCTGACATGGAGTGACCGCGATAGCGATACGTCTTCATTTCGAGGATGTACGGCCCTTTCCCGGACCGGGCATACTTTACGGCTTTCTCGCCAGCTTCCTTGACGGCGTAGACGTCCATGCCGTCAACTTCCTCGCCTTCTATCTCGAAGGAGATCCCGCGCTTGAAAAGCTCAGTCTCTGCTGACGCGCGCGCAACGCTTGTTCCCATCGCATACTGATTATTTTCAATGATGTATACGACCGGAAGATCCCAGAGAGACGCCATGTTGAAGCTCTCGTAGACCTGTCCTTGATTGGCCGCGCCATCCCCGAAATAAGTCACGGCGACATTATCATTTTCGCGGTATTTATTGGAAAAAGCGAGACCGGTCCCGATCGGCACCTGGGCGCCAACAATTCCGTGGCCGCCATAAAAGTTTTTCTCGCGCGAGAACATGTGCATCGAGCCGCCCTTGCCCTTGGAATAACCATCAGCGCGGCCCGTAAGCTCAGCCATCACACCTTTCGGATCCATGTCACAAGCGAGCATATGCCCGTGGTCGCGATAGCCGGTAATAATTTGATCGCCGTCTTTCAGGCAGGACTGTATGCCAGTGACGACGGCTTCCTGTCCGATGTAGAGGTGACAGAAACCGGCAATCTTGCCCATGCCATAAAGTTGACCAGCACGCTCCTCAAAGCGGCGGATCAACAGCATGTCTTTATAGAACTTAAGCGCTTCATCGCGCTTCATCTTCGGTTTGGGTTTTGAGCTTTTGCTCTTGGTAGCAGGCGCTTTGGCCATGATGCCTCCCTATGTGAAGCTGCCGTTATGACTCTTCTCACATAGGTTCGTCCAGTTTTAGCACCTATGTCAAAATGCAGCCCCCGAACGGTCTGTTATGATTACGATTTCGTCCGGATACGCAAATCCAAGATCCTCACGAGCAAGCTCTTCGACAAGATCGGGATCAACCGAACCCGGTGTCAGGCGAGCGATGTCCGCTCGTAGCCGGTCATTCGCCTTCGAAATTTCGGCGAGTTCAGTTTTCCGGTCTTCCAATTTACTCTGCATATCGCTCCAATGGCCGAGCCCCTGCTCACCCGCAAACGCGTGATAGGCAAAATACGCAGTTAGCGCGCACATACATGCCGCGGCATATTTGGGGGCCATGAGAAAACACCTGCTGAAGCGAATCAGCAGGTGAATCCAAAGCGGTTAAAAAAGCATTACGCCTACGCGTTAATAAGTGCGCGCCCCGCATATAGCGCAGCAGCGCCAAGCTCTTCCTCGATGCGGATCAGCTGGTTGTATTTCGCCAGGCGATCGGAGCGTGATAGCGAACCTGTCTTGATCTGCCCACAGTTAACGGCAACAGCGAGATCAGCAATCGTGGCATCTTCCGTCTCGCCGGAGCGGTGCGACATGACTGCGGTGTAGGCATGACGCTGGGCCAGCTCAACAGCGTCGAGAGTCTCGGACAGCGTGCCGATCTGATTGACCTTTACAAGGATCGAGTTTGCGGCGCCACGTTCGAGCCCAAGAGCAAGCCGCTCTGGATTTGTGACGAACAGGTCATCGCCCACGAGCTGACATTTGTCGCCGATCGCTTCCGTGAGCGCGCGCCAGCCATCCCAATCATCTTCGGCCATACCGTCTTCGATTGACACGATTGGATACCGAGACACCAGATCTTCGAGATACTGTGCCATGCCGTCGCCATCGAGCACTTTGCCCTCGCCAGCAAGGTTATATTTGCCGTCCTTGAAGAACTCAGTCGATGCGGCGTCGAGCGCAAGCACGACCTCCTCCTCAGGTTTGTAACCGGCTTTCTCGATCGCCTTCATGATGAAACCGATTGCCTCATCCGTTGAGGAGAGATTTGGGGCAAAACCACCCTCGTCACCGACAGCGGTATTATGCCCCTCGGCGTGAAGCAGCTTTTTCAGGGAATGAAAGACCTCGGCACCGACCTGGACAGCTTCAGAGATGCTCTCCGCAGCGACCGGCATGATCATGAATTCCTGAATATCAATTGGGTTGTCGGCATGCGCTCCGCCGTTGATGATGTTCATCATCGGCGTCGGCAGGATTCGGGCGTTCGTCCCGCCAATGTAGCGATAAAGCGGAAGTCCGCTGCTTTCCGCTGCCGCTTTGGCAACGGCCATCGAGACGCCCAAAATGGAGTTTGCGCCGAGGCGTTTTTTGTTTTCGGTGCCATCCAGTTCGATCATCAGACCATCGATGAGGCGCTGCTCAGTCGCATCAATACCGACCAGCTCATCATTGATCTCGCCGTTTACGGCATCGACCGCCTGGGCGACTCCCTTGCCATTATATGCGTCGTCGCCGTCGCGCAGTTCGTGCGCTTCGTATGCTCCAGTAGACGCGCCAGACGGCACGGCCGCGCGGCCTGTCGCACCGTCTTCAAGCGTGACGTCGACCTCCACGGTTGGATTTCCCCGGCTATCGAGAATCTGGCGGGCATAAATATCGACGATCTCGCTCATGACGAATTCCTGTATCTTGTCAGCTCATGTGAGAACGCCCCCGGAGTAATCCGAGGGCGCTCAAGTCGGTAGTCTGCATTGACGGCAGGCGCAAGCCTGCAGTCAATCCTAGAAGTCTTCTTTCGGCTCCAGAACCTGACGGCCGCGGTACACACCGGTCTTCAGATCGATGTGGTGCGGGCGACGAAGCTCACCGGATTCGGAATCTTCGATGAAGGTGTTGCCTTGCAGGCGATCGTGGGCGCGGCGCATGCCACGCTTCGACGGCGTTGTTTTTCGCTTCGGGACTGCCATGATCGTGTTCCAGTTATCTGGCGGGACTCGCATCCCGCGTGACTTCAAACCGCGCGTATACTTATACGGTCAGAGTAATGCAACCCATCAGACGAGGCGAGACTGCACTTTCGCCGCCTGAATAAAGCTCGCAAACAACGGGTGGGGCTCGAACGGACGAGACTTCAGCTCTGGATGGAACTGTACACCGATAAACCAAGGATGATCATCGAGTTCGATAATTTCAGGCAGGAGTCCATCTGGCGACATTCCTGAGAAGCTGACTCCCGCCTCTTCCATCCGGTCGATGTAAGCCCGATTCACCTCGTAACGATGGCGATGACGCTCGGAAATTTCGTTCGACGCATAGATTTCGGCAACCTTGCTACCCTGCTTGAGGACGGCTGTGTAAGCACCGAGGCGCATCGTGCCGCCCTTGTCAGTGTTCTCATCGCGGACAATTTTTTCATTGCCCTTCGTCCACTCCTCAATGAGGCCGACGACGGGCTCATCGGTCAGGCCGAACTCGGTGGTTGAAGCGTCCTTGATTCCAGCAAGATGCCGAGCAGCCTCCACGACGGAAAGCTGCATACCGTAGCAGATACCGAAACAGGGTATTTTTCGTTCTCTGGCAAATCTGGCTGCGCGCATCTTTCCTCGAGCGCCGCGTTCACCAAAGCCGCCTGGCAGCAGCACACCATGAACGCCTTCCAGGATGTCCAGAGGGTGGTGCTCGTCGTCGAACTGCTCCGAATCAATCATCCTGACTTTGACCCGAACCTTGTTCGCCAGCCCCCCATGCACCAGCGCTTCAGACACCGATTTATAGGCGTCTGGCACATCGGTATACTTACCGACGAGACCGATACAGACCTCGCCGTCCGGGTTGTGGATTGTCTGCGCAATCTCGTTCCAGCGGCTGAGGTCGGGCAACGGCGCGTCCGGAATTCGGAAGTGCCATAACACTTCTGTATCAAGCCCTTCAGCATGATAGGCCGCCGGCACATCGTAAATGTGACCAACATCACGAGCTTCGATCACACTCGATGGTCGCACATTACAGAAGCTGGCAATCTTGCCCTTTTCCGTTTCCGGGATTGGCCGATCGCAGCGGCAAAGTAGAATCTGCGGCTGGATACCAATCGAGCGCAGCTCCTTGACGGAGTGCTGCGTCGGCTTTGTCTTCATCTCACCGGCAGCCGGAATGTAAGGCAGCAAAGTCAGGTGAATGAAGCAAGCCCGTTCGGGGCCAAGCTCCTGGCCCAACTGACGAATGGCTTCGAAAAATGGAAGGCCTTCGATATCGCCGACAGTACCACCGATTTCGCAAAGAACGAAGTCAACACCTTCCCCTGGATCGGAAAGCACGAACTCCTTGATGGCGTCGGTGACATGCGGAATGACCTGGATCGTCGCCCCCAGGAAGTCGCCACGACGTTCCTTTTCAATGATGGACTGATAGATGCGACCGGTGGTGATGTTGTCCGACTGGCGCGCAGAAACGCCGGTAAACCGTTCATAGTGGCCAAGGTCGAGATCTGTTTCGGCGCCGTCGTCGGTGACATAAACCTCGCCATGCTGGCGCGGCGACATCGTGCCGGGATCGACGTTGAGATACGGATCAAGTTTGCGAAGGCGCACCTTGTAGCCACGGGCCTGCAAGAGCGAGCCCATAGCGGCTGACGCAATGCCTTTTCCAAGCGAGGAAACCACGCCGCCGGTAATAAAAATATAGCGGATCATGGAAAGTCAGCATGCCCGATTCTGACGCAACATTCCAAGCCTGGAACGCAGCAAGCTTCAATTATGGCTGTGGCTCGTCCACAGGTTCTTCGCTGCCCGCTTCCGGCTGGACATCTGCTGCCAGCGGATCTTCGCTTTGAGCGGAGGTCTCGGGCGGGGTCGGCGACACTGGCCCATCATCCAGAAGGGTCGCATCGATATCGTTTACCACGTCCAGCGGCGCGCCATCACCAGCCCCGTCCTGGTCAAGCTCGCGTTCAATTGCCGTTCGCCCGTCCGACGAGTCACGGCTGGACATCGTCGTGAGGATGAGACTGGTTACAAAGAAGATACCGCCGAAAATGATAGTGGTCCGCACCAGCGCTCCCGCGGTGCCCCGGCCTGACATGAGACCACCCCCTCCGCCACCGCCGCCGACGCCGAGGGCTCCGCCTTCAGAGCGTTGCAGGAGAACGACACCGACGAGCACAATGCTCACGATGATATGGATGACGAGGATAACGGTCATGAAAGTCTCTTCGTAGTGCGCACGGCGCCGGATAGGCCCTCAGGGCCTCGTCGCCAAGTCCCGTAACTCACAAATTGCTGATACCAGCATCGTAAATGGCCAGAAAGTCAGCCGCTTTCAAGCTGGCACCGCCAATGAGTCCGCCATTAACATTCTCCAGCGCAAGAAGCTCGGCTGCGTTTCCCGGCTTCATGGAACCGCCGTATAAAATACGAACGCTAGCGCCCGTGTCACCGAACCGCTGAACAAGCTGCGTCCGGATAAAGTTGTGAACCTCATCGACCTGTTCGGACGTCGCAACTTTGCCAGTGCCGATTGCCCATACGGGCTCGTACGCGACCACAAAACCCGAGTCGCAAACTGACTCCGGAACCGAATTCGAAATCTGCTCGCCAATGACGTTCAGCGTCTCGCCAGCTTCCCGTTGCTCCAGTGTTTCGCCGACGCATATGATAGGCACCAAACCGGCTGTCGTGACAGCGACCGCTTTCTTCGCGACGATCTCATCGTTTTCATGGTGATCTGTACGCCGTTCGGAGTGGCCGAC
>JAYZBJ010000228.1:0-5217 GCA_036338795.1 Pseudomonadota bacterium
GGCTTGATGTCCAGATAGCTGTAGCCGCCCTGGAGGTAGAAGCCCTTGTCGTCGACATCTGCATAGCCTTGCGCTTGAGCAGAACCAGCAGCGGCCGTCATGGCACCAGCTGCAGCAGCACCGATGAGAACAGATTTAAGCATGGGAGGTTTCCTCGTTCTGAGTTTCATTTTTTGCCCCGGCCCGAAACCGGAACTGGCGACCAAACGAGGCTGAAACAAGGCACGTTCCCCGACCTACATGCAACGGGGGACATGTGTGGCGAATGCGCATCACTTTCTGTAATTTAATTTAACAATAACAAGCAATTAAAAGGCCGCTATCGCTCCGTTAACGAACATGGAGGAAGCACACAGAACCCTCTGAATGACAATGAAAAACGCCGGCCTCCCGATGAAGGAAGCCGGCGCGTTGATTAGGGCTGCACGCCTCGTCAGATCAGAATTTGTATCCGACGCCGATCATCGCCGCCTGTGTTTCAGTATCCTCGAAATCATACCAGGTGTAGTCAGCGCGGACGTTCCAGCGTTCGCTGAGCTGGTATTCGGCACCCGCGCCAAGTGCAACGCCATCATCCGAGTCTTCAATGGTGTTGATCGCCGCACCAGACGGAGACCGGACCGATGCATCCATGTCGATAAAGGCGTAGCCTGCACGTGCAAATACATCGAACCTGTCCGTCACCGGCAGCGCCGCCTTGCCGTAAAGACCCACAAGATAGTTGAGTTCGAGATTGCCATTGGCGTTGATGACGTCATTCAGGTCGCCGTCAGCGTTATCATCAATTCCGACGCGGCTTTCACGGACATCGTATCCGAAATCATCATCGTCGACACCGCTGGTGATATCGCCTTCAAGGCTGAAGTTCCGATTGAACTGGTAACCGGCACGCGCGGTGAAAGCGTTTATATCGACGCCGGACTTTGCGCCGTCCGGCTCAATGTCGAGATACGAATAGCCACCTTCGAGATAGAAACCAGTGTCAGCATCGACGTAACCCTGAGCTTGAGCAGCACCGCTCGACAGGGCGATGGCGCTCGCTGCAGATGCGCCGATGATCATTTTCTTAAACATGGGAGGAATCCTCGTTTCGAGTGTTTTCTGTTTCGTGTTCTTGCCCACCCGAAACGGCAAATGGGCGTCCTCCCAAACAGGTTCGAGCCTCGAAAACTGTGAAGATGCCTGCTGCAAATTGGCCAAAGGTCTGGATGCTGTTGCAGCTATTTGCGACCTGGCGTCGCGCACGCAAAATCGAATATTATTTATCTGTATACTGAATATATTCGAACAGGTCGCCGGGTGAGCAATCAAGCGCGTCGCAAAGTCTTATCAGGGTATCGAAGCGGACCCCTTTTACCTTCCCGGACTTCAGAAGCGAAAGGTTGGCCTCCGTCATCCCGATCTCGGCCGCGAGATCTTTTGCCCTGCGTTTGCGAAGAGCGAGCATGACGTCAAGGCGTACGACAATCTCGCCGGGCAAGGCGTCCGCGTCAGATGATCTGGTCATTGTCATCCTTTAACGCCACTGCATCTTTCAGCACGGTGCCAAATCCGTGCAGTGCGATCCCCATGAGGCCGACGCCTAATGCAAGATCGGTGAAGTCAAGAATCTTGCCACCGTCAGGGTCGCCGATGATCCCGAGGATGAAAGGCTTTACGAGTGCGCTCAGCACCGCCGCCATGATCAGGCTGTCTGCGCCACCCTTGAGCGTCGCGACATTTCTTTCGGTAAATACGGCGCCTTCCCCGCAACGATGAAAGAAGAATGAAAAGTCGACCAGCGCGACCGCAATCAGAATGGTTGGACTGGCCTTGAGGACGCCGATTGTGAAGGCTTGAAGGATTGGCAGGAAATCCAGGCCTGACTGGAAAGTCTGACCGCCAACCTCGGCACCGACGAAGTACGACACATTGATCGCGAGAATGGCGACAGCCACCCAGGCTGCGATGGCCAGTAACTCGTAAGTCTCGCGCGCTTCGCTGCGCTCAGCCCGGACCTTGGCTTTCTCACTGGACATGACGGAGCCTCCTCTTACGAGGCCCATATGCACCAAAAATTATTTCAAAGCAATAATTTTATTATGTGTAATCGATATTTATTATTCTGAGTCCTGTCCCCGGCAAACTGACACCCCCACGTCAAGGTGATATTGCCGCGGACCTACCCAGCCTGCGCCACCTGGCGCTGGGTCACTCACGACCCTGACGTCCACAGAGCAGGTTCCGCCCTTCACCGAGTAAACATCGTCACCCGTCGTTGAGATGCTGTCGATAGGCTGGCTGTGCAGCTCCTCGGCAACCTCGTCGCTCGTAATGATGGACTGCAATTCGCGTTGCCTTTGATACTGCGGCGGCAAAGCAGCCTGCGCGAGCAGCGGTGCGCAGAGAGCAAGCGTAGTGATAATTCCCAACCGTTTCATGTGACGTTTCCTCAAATCTGGATCGTGTCACAATTCCCACCAATCAAGGCGGATTCAAGTCGTTCTACGGGCTCGGAAAAATTCTTTGAGAAGCTTCGCAGCTTCCTGCGCATGGGTCTCATCCCGCACAACATCCGGACGCCAGTGACACGTCGGTTGTTCGAAAAACTTCGGGCCGTTAATGACCGCGCCGCCTTTCTGATCAGTCGCTGCAAAGACAAGACGGCCAATCCGCGCGAAGCTGATCGCCCCGGCACACATCGCGCAAGGCTCCAGCGTGACGTACAGAGTGGCCCCTGTGAGGCGATAGTTTACCGCCGCCTTCGCCGCCGCCCGGATGGCGGCAATTTCGGCATGGGAAGTCGGGTCATGCGTCGCAATCGGTGCGTTACGCCCTTCGCCCAGGACGGTGCCACTTTCACCATCGCAAACAACGGCACCCACGGGCACCTCGCCAGCGGCCGCAGCCTGCCGCGCAAGGTCCAGCGCGCGGCGCATCATCTCGTCATCCCTGTTCATCAGATCGCCTTACACCCTGCAGCGCTTCCGTGCACGCGAATGCAGTGCTAATGGCGCTGCCCATGCGTATTATCTCCGGACGATTCAAAGGCCAGCCGCTTGTGGCACCAAAAGGCCAGAACACGCGGCCGACATCTGATCGGGCGCGCGAAAGCCTGTTTAACGTACTCTCTCACGCCAGTTGGGCACCTGAGCTTGAATACGCTCGTGTGATCGACCTGTTTGCGGGGTCGGGTGCTCTCGGGTTTGAAGCGATGTCACGCGGGGCCGCTTTCTGCCTGTTTGTCGAGACCGATAGCTCAGCGCGCGGAGCCATCCGCGACAATGTCGAGACGCTGCAGCTTTTCGGAAACACCCGCATTCACCGTCGCAGCGCAACCGATCTAGGTCCGAAGCCAGCAGGGGTTGGACAGCCCTTTACGCTCGCCTTCCTCGACCCCCCTTACAATAAGGATCTTGTCACGCCCTGCCTCAACAATCTGGTTTCCGGTGGCTGGATGGCAGAAGGCGCCGTCGCAGTGGTCGAAACAGACACCAAGGAAACCTTCGCACATGAAGGCTGGGAGGTGGTTGATGAACGCGGCGCCGGCAAAGCCAGGCTGACGATGCTGAAGCTCGCCTGATTGCGTTCTATTCGCTCAGGAAATCCGCGTGAATGTCGAGGCTGGATTGCTTGCCTACCAAGGGCTGGCAGCGGTCGAGCCAGTCTTCGGCGTAGGCTCGGCCTTTATCCCGTAATTCCGTCAGAAACGACCAACTCGTATCGTACTTGGATTCGAGCCGAAGAGACCTCAGGACCTCGCCGCCGCGCACGGCATGGATATTGACCTTTCGGTACTGGCTACGAACCGTCTTGGTAAGCAGGTTCTGGTTCAACAGTTTCTGCACGAACGCGATGGCGCGCAGCTCGCCCATCAAGGAGGCGTTGAACGTGATCTCGTTCAGGCGATCCTGGATTTCCCCGGCGGTTCTCGGTGTGCCCTCACGTTCTATCGGGTTCAACATGACAAGGATGACGTCTCTCGGGGCGTCGGAATAGAAAAGCGGGAACAGCGAGGGATTGCCAAGATATCCGCCATCCCAATAAGGCACTTCGTCAATTTCGACCGCGCGAAAAGTATGCGGCAAACAAGCGGACGCCAGCACAGCCTCCAGCGTCACGTCCTCATCGCTGAAGACGCGCACCTTCCCGCTCTCAACGTTCGTCGCGGCGATGAACAGGCGAATTGATGAGCCTTGCACAGCATCAAAATCGATGGTCGAGCTGACGGTTTCGCGTAGCGGGTTCAGGTCAAACGGATTGAGGTCGTAAGGACTCAAGAATGAAGTCATGGCTGCCGCGAAGTTGTGGGGCGACCACGCACTGAACGGCCCTTTGGAGAGAAGGTTATTGGGCATGAGCGCGTCCAGCGGGGCGCCTCGCCTGGAAATCTCGCGCCAGAACGCTTCGAGCGATTGCCGCGCCCCTTCAGGTCCGTCGCGCTCAAAGCCGGTGACATAAGCGACGGCATTCATTGCGCCCGCAGACGTAGCGGTCATTGCCCGGATATCCAGACTCTCGCATTCACTTAGCCGGTCCAGGACGCCCCACGTGAAAGCGCCGTGCGCGCCGCCGCCCTGAAGGGCAAGACTGACAGGCTTGGGTTTATTGTTCGACCGCGCCATAAGGCCTCCTTCGGATTCGCCCTTAGAAACTGCTTTAGGCTCACTCAATGGCAAATACACGAAACCAGCCGCAGCCTGTCGATGGACTGAGACCGCAGGCGGCAGTCGGCGTGGTATGCATAAGAGACGGGCAGGTTCTGATGATCCGTCGGGGAACGCCGCCAATGACGGGTGAGTGGTCTTTGCCGGGTGGGCGCGTCGAACCCGGAGAACCTATACGCGTGGCCGCCCTGCGCGAACTGCACGAAGAAACCGGCGTCACAGCAGAACTCGTGGGTCTGATTGATGTTGTCGACGCGATCGTTCACAACAGGGAAGGCACTCTGATCACACGCCATTACGTTCTGAACGACTTTGCCGCACGATGGACCGGTGGCGACCCTATCGCCGGTGACGATGCTGCCGACGCACGCTTCATACCGCTATCCGAAATTCCGTCTCTAGGGCTTTGGGAAGAAACGACCCGTATCATCGGTGAAGGTGCACGCCTCGTCGGTGCGTTTCCGGAAAACCCGCTTTAGTGGTATACTACGCCTGTAGCGCTTCCTCAGAGCAAGCGTACAAGGGAGGCCTGGCGTGCGGTGAGACGTGTACTGGTCATGATTGCCTTACT
>JAYZBJ010000229.1:0-22691 GCA_036338795.1 Pseudomonadota bacterium
AGCGCCTGCTGATCAAAGCCGATCTCGACAAAGGCGCCGCCGTCAGAAATGGCGAGCAAGTCACCAGAAGGCAGGAGTTTCAACCCGGACAGACCACCGAACGACGCCGGCGGGGCCGATAGGGCCCAGCCGACTTTGAATTCCACCCCATCAAGCGCATCCTCCACTTCGGTTGGCTCTCCGAGTGTCACAGATTCAGCGTTCAACAGGAACGACATCGCGAACCCCTGGCCCGGCCCCTGCGGGCAAGACTCAGCGAGAAGACTTTCGGTGTATTGCTCCAGGTCCCAGACCTTGTCATCGGGAAGCGGCGTGTATTGCTCCGGTGCTGAACCACGACACCCGAAGACGATGAGTGCGGCGCTTAGGGCGCAAAGGCATTTCCTGAAGTGCATTGGCCCGGTCTCCGCAGCGTTACATTTTTGGAGTGTTGCCTCAGGACTTTGACGCTTTTCTGGCGATTTCCTGCAAGCTGGTCGTTTTCACGCCGCGTCCTGTTCCCACGGTCGAACCATACCTCGGGCCGCCCGAAGACGCCCCCGACACACCACTCGCAAAGGAGCGGGTCTCCCCGCGCAGCGGCGGCACGGACATCGCAGTCGGATCCGGCGCATTGCCCTTTTCGTCGAACAGGCTCGCCAACTGTTCGGTCATCACGCCGCCCAGCTGTTCCGCATCGACGATTGTCACAGCTCGCCGGTAGTACCGCGTCACATCGTGTCCGATGCCGATAGCGATAAGTTCGACCGGGCTGCGGTTCTCAATTTCCGCGATGACCTGGCGCAGGTGACGCTCCAGATAATTGCCGACATTTACGCTCAGCGTAGAGTCGTCGACCGGCGCACCGTCGGAAATCACCATCAGGATCCGGCGCTGTTCCGGGCGGCCCAGAAGACGGTCATGCGCCCAGAGCAGGGCCTCACCATCAATATTTTCCTTCAAGAGCCCTTCGCGCATCATCAGACCGAGGTTCTTGCGCGCCCGGCGCCATGGCGCGTCGGCAGACTTGTAGATGATGTGCCGCAAATCATTGAGGCGCCCCGGACCGGCAGGCTTGTTTGCTTTGACCCAATCCTCGCGGGAGAGGCCGCCTTTCCATGCCTTGGTTGTAAATCCGAGAATTTCGACTTTCACACCGCAACGCTCCAGTGTCCGTGCGAGAATATCTGCACAGAGCGCAGCCACCATGATCGGACGTCCGCGCATCGAGCCGGAATTATCCAGCAGGAGCGTGACCACAGTGTCGCGAAATTCGCTGTCATCTTCCTGTTTGAACGATAGCGGCGCGGTCGGGTCCGTGATGACGCGCGTCAGGCGCGCCGTATCAAGAACACCTTCTTCCAGATCAAAGGACCAGGAGCGATTCTGCTGGGCCATCAGGCGCCGCTGAAGGCGGTTCGCCAGCTTGGACACGGCGCCCTGCAAAGACTGCAGCTGGTGGTCCAGATAAGCACGAAGCCGTGTCAGCTCCTCAGGATCGCAAAGATCAGGGGCATTCGCGACCTCATCATGGGCCTTGGTGAAAACCCGATAGACAAAACTCTGGCTGTCATCACCTTCGCGGAAGTTCGGTCTTAAAGGCTTCGACCCGTCTTCTGCTTCATCCGACTCGTCTTCGCTTTCAGCATCGGCGTCGGCCTCGACCTGGACGTTGGTCTCTTCGCCGTCGACATCGTCGCTTTCACCCGCTTCCATCTCTTCGACAGAGCTGCCTTCATTGTCTTCACCGGATTCCGGTTCGTCGCTGGCGGTGCTTTGCTCTTCGGACTGTTGATCGTCCTCGGACTCACTCTCATCTTCGGCGTCCTCACCGGACTCGTCGCCTTCGGTCAGATCGCGGATAAGTTGCTGGATTGTATGGGCGAAAGCACGCTGGTCACCCAGCTGCTGAACAAGCTGGTCGAGCGTGTCTGCGCCGCGCTCATTGATTTCATCGCGCCAGATTGAAGCAATACCCTCTGCTTCCGGAGGCAGCGGACGGCCCGTCAGGCGTTCACGAAGCAGAAATTCGAGTGCTGGCGCGATCGGAGCCTCGGTCCGGTCCTGCATCCGAGTATAGCCAGCCTTTTCGCAGCGGGCCGCAAGAGCTGCATCGAGATTCTCCGCCGTCCCGTCCATTGCGCGGGCACCAATGGATTCAATTCTTGCACGTTCGGCGGCATCGTAGACCTGACGCGCCATTTCACCTTGAGGCCGCTCGGCTATGTGCGCCTCGACATCATGGTGAGCAAGACGAAGAGACAGGGCGTCCGCTTCGCCGCGAGCGCGCGCTGCCTGTTGTTGTGTCAGCTCACGCGGCGGCGTTTGCAAGACGAGACGCTCGCCTTCGGCACGGCCTGCTTCAGCAGAGAAGGAGGTCTCGACGTCGCGAGTTTGGCTCATCGCCTTTGCCGTCGCAGCGAGTGCCTGTTTGAAAAGCTCGAATGGCGTTTCGTCTGTCTTGGCCATAAAACTCACTTAGCCCTTCTCTTCGCAGTTGCGAAGCGGGATCGCAGCGTAAGGGCCGCAGGTGTTACAGGCCGCCTCAGGCGACCCGCACCATTAGCGCACTTTCGGGCAGGTCTTCGTTGAAGCACCGCTGATACATTTCTGCGACCAGAGGGCGCTCCAGTTCATCGCACTTATTCAGGAAGGTCATCCGGAACGAGTGTCCGAGGTCACCGAATATTTTGTAGTTTTCCGCCCACGTGATCACGGTCCGAGGGCTCATGACGGTCGAAATATCGCCGTTCATGAACGCGTTGCGGGTAAGATCCGCGAGCCGGACCATCTTGGACAGTAGGTCCGTGTCGAGATCGGTCGCTTTTGTCGAAACGATTTCGACTTCCGCGTCGTGCTCGAGATAGTTGAGCGTCGTGACAATGCTCCAGCGGTCCATCTGACCCTGGTTGAGCTGTTGAGTGCCGTGATAGAGGCCCGTCGTATCACCTAGGCCGACCGTGTTCGTCGTTGCGAACAAGCGAAAATAAGGGTTCGGCGAAATCACCCGGTTCTGGTCGAGCAATGTGAGGCGACCAGAAGCTTCGAGGACACGCTGAATCACGAACATCACGTCAGGGCGGCCAGCGTCATATTCATCGAAGGTAATCGCCACCGGACGCTGCAGCGCCCAAGGCAGGATACCTTCGCGGAATTCTGTCACCTGTTTGCCGTCTCGAAGGACAATCGCATCTTTGCCAACCATGTCGATCCGGCTGACGTGGCTGTCGAGGTTGATGCGGATCATTGGCCAGTTCAGGCGCGCCGCCACCTGCTCGATGTGCGTGGACTTGCCGGTACCGTGATAGCCCTGAACCATGACCCGGCGATTGTGCTCAAAGCCGGCGAGAATGGCGAGCGTGGTCTGTGGGTCGAAGCGGTAGGCTTCGTCAATTTCCGGAACGTACTCCGTCTTATCCTTGAAGCCGTGAACGACCCTGTCGGTATCGATTCCGAACACGTCGCGAACCTTGATTTCTTCGGTAGGTTCAAGGCCGGTCAGAGCATCGGTTTCGCTGGTCAGGCTCATAGGGAAGGGTCTCCGAACATCACTTCGTCAATCAGATGGGGTTCTAACACGCGATTGGAATGCGGCTAGTGCGACGCAACGTAAATGTCACTCGTCGTCCTGCCAGACGATTTCACCCTCAACCACAGTCATCACGGGCCTTGCGGCAAGTATTTCGTCTTCCGGCACGGTCAACAGGTCGCGGTCGAAAACACTGAAGTCGGCGCGCTTGCCCGGTTCTATCGTGCCCAGCTCGTCTTCCATGAAAGACGCGTAGGCCGGTGCCTGCGTGAACATCGCCAACGCTGCTTCACGTGAAACAGCTTCCTCAGGATGCCAGCCTTCCGCAGAATAACCGTCCAGCGACTCCCGCGCGACAGCGGCGTAAAATTCAATCAGCGGCGATCCCACCTCGACCGGCGCATCGGAGCCGCCGACGACAACCGCTCCAGCGTCAAGAAGGGACTGCCAGGCGTAAGCGCCCTCAAGACGCTCCATGCCGAGGCGGTCCGGCGCAAATTTCAGATCACCAATCGCGTGAGACGGCTGCATCGACGCGATGAGTCCAACATCTGCAACACGGTCAATGTCCTCAGGATCGAGGATCTGCGTGTGCTCGATCCGCCAGCGTTTTGCCTCCCCAAATCCGCCTTGATCGAATGTTTCGATGACCCGGCGGTTGGCGAGGTCTCCGATGGCGTGGATTGCGAGCTGGTAGTCGCCGGCGGCAGCACGCTCCATTTCAGCCTCAAGTCCCGGCGTCTCTAGCAAGGCAAGACCAATCGTGTCTGGCCTGTCGGAGTAGGGCGCCTGAAGAAGGGCGCCGCGCGAACCCAGGGCACCGTCCATGTAGAGCTTCACCGCGCGATTGCGGATCGTATCGGTTTCATGGGCGCGGTCGGTCGCGATCTGGCCGCCTGAGCTGTCATAGGCGTTCCACAGGCGAAGCGGCATCCGGCCGGCATCATCCAGCGTCTCGAGGATGGCCGCATGGCCGGGCTCAACCGACATGTTGTGCACGCCCGTCCAGCCTCGGCTCGTGTAAACTTTTCCGGCCTCCACAAAAGCGCGGCGGATTTCATCTTCACTCGGTGTGCCCACCAGAGCCCAGACCTGCGCCATGGCGTTGTCGACGAGGATTCCGGTAGCCTTGCCTGTCTCGTCGCGTTCAATTTTGCCGCCGGCTGGATCCGGCGTGTCATCCGTTATGCCAGCCGCAGCCAGCGCTGCAGAACTCGCAACAAGCGCGTGGCCATCAGCCCGGCCCAGGACAACAATTCGGTCACCGACAACGGCATCGATATCGGCAGCCGTAGGCATGCGGCCTTCCGGCCAGCCGGTTTCGATCCAGCCACGCCCAGCAAGGATCGCATCCTCCGGCAAACCATAAGCTTCAATGTCGAGTCGGGTGACAAGTTCGTCGATTGATGCCGTGCCGGTCAGGTCGAGAGACAATTCGCGCTGGCCAATGCCGAGCAGATGTGCGCGCCCATCTACAAACCCCGGATACATGACCGCATCGCCCAGGTCGATCAGCGTGACGTCTTCAGCGGACCAGTCGCGAGATGCAGGTGGGGCTGTGGTGAGGATGCGGCCATCCGCGCCGACGACAACAGCCTCAACCGTTCTGGGGTCGTCGAGTCCGGTGTAGATCGTTCCGCCGGTGTAAACCGTGATGGGGCCCGCAACGACTTCCTGTGCGTTTTGTGTGCTCACATCTTCAGTGGCCACAGGCTGCCCGGCTGCGCAGGCAGCAACGAACCCGGTAAGGGCCATTCCAGCGAAAGAACGAAACATGCGAACACTCCCATCAACTCAATGTTCTGGGTTAGCGCCTGACGCTGGCCCGTTCAACGCGAATAAAGGTCAAAAAAAATGCGCCCCGAAGGACGCATTCTTCAAAACCAGCTGGGAAGCCTATCAGGCTTCTGCGCCTTCGGCCTTCTTCGCAATGTCGCGCTTGATCTTCAGCGCTTTTGCAGAAAGCTTTTCGTCTTTCGCCTTGGCGAGGTAGGCATCGAGGCCACCAAGCTTGTCGACCGTGCGAAGCGTTTTAGCCGCAATCCGCATTGGGAAAGCGCGCTCAAGTGCTTCAGAACGCAGCGTGACGTTGACGAGGTTCGGGAGGAACCGACGCTTGGTCTTGATGTTCGAGTGGCTGACATTGTGGCCGATAATCGGCTTGACGCCAGAAAGTTCGCATTCGCGTGCCATGGAGCGCTCGCTCAATCTAAGTGTAGGTGTAAAACTGAAGCGGCGCTCTTACGCGCGGATCGCATGCACGTCAACCGCCAGCCTCAGCATGGAACGATTGTCGTAACAGTGATTTAATTGCGGCAATGCGAAGGCCGCCCTGTTCAGGTCTCATTCTGGAAGTCACATATAGGTTCGCTCCGTCTCTAGGAGATTTAGAAGGACATTCGCGACCATGAAGAAATTGATCGCTGCCACCAGTCTCGCCGCGCTTGCGTCGGCTGGGACGGGCATCGCTGATACCGCTCCGACCGAAACTGCGCTGAGCGCTGTACGTGCAGGGCAGCCCATGAAGTTGACTTATGAGGTCAAGGCGTCGGCCTGGGCGCTCATCATTCCTATCACCGGCAAAGCGAACTTCCGGATGGAAATGCTGCCCGACACCTATTCAATCAAAGGCAAGGTGAAAACGACCGGCCTCGCGGATATCTTGGTCAATTACGACATGGAACTCGCCGCCAGCGGGTATGTGCGTGAGGACGGCCTCGATACCTACGCCTACGTATCCCAGAATAATGACGGTAAGAAAAACCGCCGGGTCGAGATGACCTACGGCAAGTCTGACGTCGCGATGACCGCCAAGCCGGCCTTCGGCAACCTTGGTGAGCCACCCGCAACGCCAGCACAAAAGCTTGATGCGCGCGACCCGCTCACCGCCTTTCTTGGTCACGGCTTTGTCCCACGCAAAGCTGGCGCGGACCCGTGTGGCGGTCCAATGAAGATTTTTGACGGTCGTCAGCTCACCTGGCTGCACTTCGAGAACCACGGCCTTAAGCAGGTCAAAACCGAAGGGTACAAAGGTGAGGCCTATGAGTGCCATGTCACCATGGATCGCATTGCGGGCTATGAAGAAGACGAGATCAACACCGACACGCTGACCGGAATTGATGGCCCACTGCGGATGTGGATGGCCCCGTTGCCGAACGGCACGATCATGCCGGTGAAAATCCAGGCTGATGCGGACAAGATCGGCACGGTCACCCTGCAGGTGTCGAAGCTGAAATTCGAGCCGATCGAGCCGCAGGTCGCGACCGGTTCCAACTAACTCGTTCCGAAAAACCGCCTGATCGCCCGCGTTGACCATCCATGTCAGCGCGGGCTAAGGGCAGTCGGATGTCTCGACCGTCATTCAAGATCAGCACCTGGAACATTAACTCGGTACGGCTTCGCGCGCCAAACGTGCAGGCATTCCTGAAGCAGGAAGATCCTGACGTCTTGTGTCTGCAGGAAATTAAATGCCAGACGGCGGAGTTTCCCGCGAAGGCCTTCAATGAGGTGGGTTACACGTATCATCAGGTGCTCGGCCAATCGGGCGGTCATCATGGCGTCGCGATTGTTTCCAAACACCCGATCGAACCGCTGGATGCGCAGCCGCTCTGTCGCGAAGGCCATGCACGTGTTCAGGCGAGCCTCATCGAAGGGTTCGAGATTCACAATATTTACTTGCCTGCCGGCGGCGATGTTCCGAATCCGGACGAGAATGACAAGTTCGCCCACAAGCTGGATTTCTTGTCCTGCATGGCGCGCGACTATGAGGCTCTGGCAGCGCGGAATACGCCGCGCATCCTCGTCGGCGATCTCAATGTTGCGCCCCACGAGAACGATGTCTGGTCACACAAGCAGCTTCTGAAAATTGTCTCGCACACACCGGTCGAAACCGAGGCTCTCGAAAACGCTCGGAAGGCTGGTGGTTTCTCGGACATCGCTCGCGAACGCCACGGTGACGACCAGAAACTGTACACCTGGTGGTCCTATCGCGCGAAGGACTGGGCAGCCTCCAATCGCGGTCGTCGGCTGGATCACGTCTGGGCCAATGATGCCGGAATGGGCTTGGTAGACCTGAATAGCTACCGCATCCATCTGGGCTGGCGTGGAGGATGGAAGCCCTCGGACCACGCGCCCGTGAGCACCACCTTTTCCCGAGCCTAGCTGGCGTACAGGCGGTAGCCGCCAGTCTCCGTCAGCAGAAGGCGAGCATTTGCTGGGTCCGGCTCAATCTTTTGCCGAAGACGATACACGTGAGTTTCCAGCGTATGAGTCGTGACGGCAGCGTTGTAGCCCCAAACTTCTGACAATAGCTCATCCCTCGGTACGGACTTTCCGCCCGCCCGGTAGAGATACTTCAGAATGTTCGTCTCTTTCTCGGTGAGCCGGATTTTCCGCTCATCCTCGCGCACGAGCAGCTTCATCGCAGGATGAAATTCGTATGGCCCCAACATGAAGGTTGCGTCTTCGCTTTGCTCAAAGCTGCGTAAGTGCGCACGGACGCGCGCGAGCAGGACCGAGAACCGGAATGGCTTGGTTACATAGTCATTAGCGCCCGAATCGAGCCCCAGAATTGCGTCGGCGTCCGTGTCCTGGCCCGTCAGCATCACGATCGGCGCACGAACGCCGCGAGCTCGCATTAACTTGCAGGCTTCCCGTCCATCCATGTCCGGCAACTCGACATCAAGAAGGATCAGGTCGAGGCGCTCATTCTCCGCCCGTTCCAGCGCTTCAGCGGCAGTGGCGGCTTCTACGGTTCCGAAACTGTCATGCAGACCGAACTGATCCGCGAGCGCGGTGCGAAGGTCGTCGTCGTCATCGACAAGCAGGATTGTCTTCTTGCTTATCATCGTCCATCTCCAAGTCTTGGTCGCCCGGCCTCCGCCTGCGAAAGGATTGAAAGCTATCACCAAATCTTCGCACTGCGGTCATATCACAATATTGGGAGATGTCTGTGATGGCGCAATTCAAGGCTACGCCTAATCAAGGTTTTTCGGGCGAAGGCCTGTCATTTGTCAGCGCCCATGGAAAAGGCGGCGTTATCGCGGCTGAACTGAAGCGCGAAGGCGATGGCGCATCTCCGATTGGCGTATGGACGATGAAGCGCGTCTTCTGGCGGCCGGACCGGATGAAGCGACCGCTGACCGGCCTGCCAACTGTGCCGCTCCGTGAACATGACGGATGGTGCGATGCCCCCGCTGACCCGATGTACAATCGCCCGGTTCGCCTTCCGTACCCAACCAGCTGCGAGCGACTTTGGAGAGACGACCAGATTTACGATATTATCGTCGAACTCGACCACAATAGCGCACCTGTCACGCCAGGTGCCGGCAGTGCGATCTTCTTCCACATAGCCAGACCGGATTATCGCGGTACAGAAGGCTGCATCGCGGTCGCCAAACCCGACATGCTTGCAGTTCTCAAGCGTTGCTCGATTGGGTCGACATTGGAAATCGCCGCCTAGACGGTGTCGCGGTCGCCGAAAAAGCTGCTTCCCACGCGAACATGCGTCGCGCCAAACCGCACCGCTAGTTCATAATCCGCACTCATCCCCATTGAGACCGCAGGAAGATCGAACTTGATAGCCAATTTGGCCAATAGGGCGAAGTGCGGGCCGGCCGGCTCCTCGATCGGCGGAATGCACATGAGCCCCACAAGTTCGCCGGGATAGGTGTCGCGTGTGTAGTTGACCAGATCCCCAAGCTCACTCGGAGAAACTCCAGCCTTCTGGGGCTCTTCTCCCGTATTCACCTGTATAAGAATCTGCGGTGAGCGCTGCAGTTTAGTCGCCGCATCAGAAAGTGTACGCACAATTTTCTGACGGTCTACGGTCTGGATGACATCGAACAACGCAATAGCGTCTTCGGACTTGTTACTCTGCAGCGGGCCAATGAGGTGCAGTTTCAGTCCGGTGATGTCGCGGCGATGGGCCCAACGCTCCTGAGCTTCCTGGACCCGGTTTTCTCCGAAAACCCTGTGCCCGCAATTGAGAGCTGCTTCGATCCGGTCGTCAGGCTGCCGTTTGGAAACAGCGATCAATTCAACGTCTGAACCGCCGGCCTCTTTCAAGGTCGACAAGATCACCTCGCGGCGGGCGGCTATCGTATCGTCAGGAGCAGTGCTAGGCATGGCGCGATGAAGCATGAAGCACGGGCGCGCCGCAAGTTCAGGAATGCCATTGATATAGCGAGCGCGCGAACGACTACGCCGCTACCGGCAGCACTTTTCCTGACAGATCCTGACAGAACGCCAGATATTATCGCAACAACAACCCGTTTACCCGAAGGTGTTGGTGTATTGCTCCGGCACTTTGGCCGGCCGGATCAGATCGCCATTGCGGCCGAACTCGCCGCCACGTGCAGGGAGCAGGGACGAACATTACTTGTCAGCGCTGACCCGGCGCTTTGCGAAGAAATCCACGCCGATGGTGTTCATTGGCCCGGGCGCCTTGTTCGCGCTGGTAACTGGATACCGGCATCTGGAAAGCTGCAAACCATGAGCGTCCACCGTGCCGAGGATCTAAATTTGGCCGAAAGGGCGGGCATGGACGCGGTGCTCGTTTCTCCAGTCTTCGCGTCGGACAGTCCAAGCGCAACAAATCCCATAGGACTCGCCCGCCTTCAGGACTTTGCGGAAAACACAACGCTCCAAGTATATGGCCTTGGTGGAATTGATGCAGAGAACGCAGAGCGAGTCGCCGCCATTTGCGGCTTCGCCTCGGTTTCCGGTTTTTCAGAGGTGTATCGGCCTAGAACTTGAAAGCTGAGCGAAGACGAATACCGGTTTCGACCGCTTCGTCCTGCAGCTGCTCAAATGCACCGTTCAGCTCGTTGGCGCCAACACTAACGGAACCGCCGACGCTGATGCGTGGTGTGATACGGAATTCGGCGCCTGCCCGCATTTCTTCACGCGGAAGAGGGGAGTCGTCGGGACGGGAAGTCAGATCAACACTCAACTGCCACTTGTCGCCCTTGACCCAGGCAAGCTTGACTTCCTTGCTTGGACGGCTTTGCCAGATCGGCATTTCGTCCGAAGGCGTGCTGAGAGTGAATTGGCGATACCAATCCGGCTCTGCTTCTTCTGTCTCGGAGGCGGTCGGTGCGCTCAGCTCAGGCACAACTGCCTGCGCGGCCACCGGGCCGGCAGCGCAGAGCGCTATCGCTGAAACTGTTGCACTTCTAAGCCGCATTTGAGACTCACCTTTTCACTCCAATTAAGCGCTGAACCGGCTTAAGAGAAGATTAATTGCCATTTAAACCCAAGAAATCACTGCTTAGTGTGATTTCTACAACAATACCGCGCCCGCCATACTCATCGGCAGCAGCCGACAAGGTCTCATCCTGATAGGCCACCGCCAGCTCCAGCCCAGCAGTGATATCTCGTTTCGCTGCAAGGCTGATGCCATCACCAGTCAGCTGCGCAAGATCATCATCTGCTTCGCCGTAATTCAAAGACAACTCCGTTTCGCCAATTTCGGTTGCAATCCCGATTTCCCAAGCCGTGTAATCGGCTGCATCGAAGCCATTATTGCTCTTCAGCCACGAGCCACCAATTTCGAAGCTGTCGAATTCGAGGTTTCCGCCGGCGGAAAAGGTACTCACCCGGTCGCGCGCAGCGCTGGCCTGGCTATCAACTTCCGCCGTCGACCAGGCGAGTGCAGTCTCCAGCCTGACACCCGAGGACGGCAGTCGTCTGGACAGGTTCAAGGCAAACTCCGCCGCGTTTGACATTTCCACGCCGCTGTCGCGGATGTTTCGGTCAAGGCCCGCTGCGTCCGGATCGGGTGTGAAGGATGCAGCCGCCCTCAAACCCAATATCCGCGGCGTGGCATAACTGATCTTTGCGGACGGGCCTGTCAGGTCATGATTGGTCCGGACAACCTTGATGCCGTCAGGGTCCAGATAGGCGTTTGCTATAGATGCATGGCTGAGAACATGCGGCGCGCCTTCAAAAAAGCGTGCAGAGACGCCGCGGTCCCTGCCGAGCCGCAATTCGCCATAGCCGCCTTCAATCTCGAGATAAGCAGCCTCCAGCTGGCCGCGGGCACCTGTGTCTGCTGGCATTTCAGCTTGGGAGAAGCCGGAATAGGCTCCCGTTTGCGCCGGACCGGTGCCCGGCCCGAAGTCGCCGAGAAATCCAGGGCGGGAGGGGTGGTCTCTTTGCCCGCGGAGAGTCAGACGTCCGCCGATCTGAACGCCGTTCTCGAGCACCTTCTTGATCCGGTTATCAAGCGAAATCTCATACAGAATGTCTTCACTGTCCATTCCGGGCTTTGTGTCGTGGAAGGCAGCAAGGACCGTAACAGCCTCCAGATCAGACTCGAACTCAATCGGCGCCGACTGTGCGTAGGCAAGGGGTGAGAGCGCCGCGCCAGCAAGAAAAGCGCCGCCAATTCGGGTTACGCGCATGTTCGGGTCTCCAAATGTTTATGCCTTCGACCGCAGAACGGCTCTGGTCCGTGAAGTCGCAAATGCTATACAGACCCGGAATGATAAAGATATTGCCGACAGGATCCGTGTCATGAAGCGTACAATCCAGACGTTTGTTGCAGTTGCCAGCGCCTTCGCCCTGACGGGCTGTATTTTTGGAGGTGGCAAGAACGACCAGCAACAGACCAGCGTCATCCAGGACTTTCGCGGCGGCGTTAATCCCTATCTCTGGCGCGCCAGCCTGGACACGCTAAGCACGCTACCGGTTCAAACGGCCGACCCGGTCGGCGGCGTCATCACCTATGACTGGAAAAGCTATCCGAACACCGAAGGTGAACGGATCAAGGCGACCGTTTACATCCTCGACTCCCGCCTGCGGGCCGATGGCGTGAAGGTTTCCGTGTTCCGTCAGGTTCAGGACGGCGGCGAATGGCGTGATGCCGAAGTCGATCCGGAAACCGGCATCCAGCTGGAGAACGCGATCCTCACGCGCGCCCGCGTCCTCAAATCATCCGAGCTCGGCTAAGTCCGAGCCGATCTGGTTCAAAACTCTTGAAAACGGGGAGGGGCACCCGTGCCATCTCGCTATGATCCGCAGGCCGCGGAAGCCAAATGGCGCAAGGCCTGGAAAGACGCCGATCTTTATCGGACGAAAACGCCCCAGGAAGCCGGCGACAAGCCTAAATCCTATGTGTTGGAGATGTTCCCCTACCCGTCGGGTCGCATCCACATGGGTCACGTCCGCAATTATGCGATGGGTGACGTCGTTGCGCGCCACAAGCGCGCCCACGGTCACAATGTTCTTCACCCGATGGGCTGGGATGCATTCGGCCTTCCAGCAGAGAACGCCGCAATCGAGCGCGGTATTCATCCGGGTGACTGGACCTACAAGAACATCGACGCCATGCGCGCCCAGTTCGACAAGCTTGGTCTCACGCTTGACTGGAGCCGGGAGTTCGCAACCTGCGACGAAGACTATTACGGCGAACAGCAGCGCATTTTTCTCAAGCTTCTCGCTGCCGGCCTGATCTATCGCAAGGCAAGCAAGGTCAACTGGGACCCGGTCGACAATACCGTTCTGGCAAACGAACAGGTGATCGACGGCAAGGGCTGGCGCAGCGGCGCACCTGTTGAGCAGCGTGAGCTTACCCAATGGTTCTTCAAGATCACCAAATATGCAGATGACCTGCTGGAAGGCATCTCGACGCTCAAAGACTGGCCGGAAAAAGTTCGCACGATGCAGGCAAACTGGATCGGGCGGTCTGAAGGCTTGCAGATGCGCTTCCCATTCGACGCGGATGCGCCGCCCAACTTCGAGAACGGCGTCGAAATCTTCACGACACGCCCCGATACGCTGTTCGGAGCAAGTTTTGTCGCCCTTTCGCCGGATCATCCGCTTACCATCCAGCTGGCCAAGGACAACGACGCAATCGAAGCCTTCCGCAAGGATGCAGCGCGTATCGGCACCAGCGAAGAGGCCATCGAGAAAGCTGAGAAAGTCGGCATCGACACGGGTCTTTGCGTAAGCCACCCGTTTGATCCGTCGATCAAGCTGCCGGTATGGGTCGCGAACTTTGTTCTGATGGGTTACGGCACGGGCGCGGTTTTCGCCTGCCCTGCACATGATCAGCGCGATCTCGACTTCGCCCGCAAATATGAATTGCCGGTTCGGCCTGTCGTCCTCCCGCCGGAGGCTGACGCTGAAACATTCGACGTGACAGACGAAGCCTATGTCGGACCAGGCACGATCTTCAATTCCGACTTCCTGAACGGAATGGAAATCGAGCCGGCAAAAAGCGAAGCCATCTCACGCATTGAATCAATGGATCTCGGACACGGGACAGTGAACTACCGCCTTCGTGACTGGGGAGTTTCGCGGCAGCGCTACTGGGGATGCCCGATCCCGGTCATTCACTGTGAGAAATGCGGCGTCGTGGCTGTTCCTGAAGACCAGCTGCCCGTCACTCTTCCCAAGGATGTGAGTTTCGACAAGCCAGGCAACCCGCTTGCGCACCATCCGAGTTGGAAAAAAGTCTCCTGTCCGACGTGCGGAGGCGACGCTGAACGTGAAACAGACACGCTCGACACATTCGTCGATTCTTCCTGGTATTATGCGCGCTTTGCGAGCGCGAAGGACAAGGAAGAGCGCGATTACTGGCTGCCCGTCGATCAGTATGTGGGCGGCGTGGAACACGCGGTGCTCCACCTGCTTTATTCCCGCTTCATTGCACGAGCACTTCACGATGTCGGCGAACTAGATCTGCCGTCGGGCGAACCGTTTTCCGGCCTCTTCACACAGGGCATGGTCACCCACGAGACCTACAAGGCGCCCAATGGAAAATGGGTCGAACCGTCTGAGATCGAGAAGCGCGGCGAAGACTATGTGCTGACCGCAACCGGTGAACCGGTGACCGTCGGCCCGATCGAAAAAATGTCGAAGTCGAAGAAGAACGTCGTTGATCCAGACGAGATCATTGCGACCTTCGGTGCGGACACCGCCCGCTGGTTTGTTCTCTCGGACAGCCCGCCAGAACGCGACGTGGAATGGACCCAGTCCGGTGCAGAAGGATCTGCGCGGTTTGTTCAACGTGTCTGGGCGATTTTTGATGGGCTCCGGGACCATGGCACCATCGGCGAAACCGACAATGTCACGCCATTGGTCAAATACTCGCACCGGGCGGCGGCATCGGTGGACAAGGGTATCTCCGAGTTCCGCTTCAATGCAGCGATCGCCGCCTGCCATGACTGGGTCAACACTCTGAAAAAAGCAGAGAACGCTAAGGACGAAACGCCACAAACGCGCAAGGCAAGCGCGCGGATGCTGGCCGTGTGCCTCACCCCATTCATGCCTCACCTGGCTGAAGAGTGCTGGAAAGCGATTGGAGAGGATGGCTTCATTTCAGACGCCGCCTGGCCAAAATCTGACCCGGCGCTCATGGAGGAGAACACCGTCACTCTGCCTATTCAGGTAAACGGTAAGCGCCGGGGCGAAATCGCAGTCGAGAAGAGCGCTGCGCCCGCGGATATCGAAGCGCTTGCCCTCGCAAGCCCGGATGTTGCCGGCTTCCTTGATGGAAAGGTAATCAAGAAAATCATTGTCGTGCCCGGCCGGATCGTGAATATCGTAGCAGCATGACACGACTTCTCACGCTTCTGCTCGCATCTCTGGCGCTAACCGCTTGTGGCTTCCGGCCGCTTTATGCCGGACAGTCCGGCGCGGGCGGTATTTCCGGCCAATACATTGATATTGAAGAGATTCCAGGGCGGTCTGGCTATATGCTTCGCCAAGCTCTGCTGCGCGACCTCTCAACTGGACTGCCTGGCATTGAAAGCGGCGCGATCCTGACGATTTCGCTCGATGAGAGCGTCGATCGCGCAACCCTTTTGCCCGATGGCGCGGTTTCGCGGTCATTCTTCAATGCTGAGGGCAGCTATGTCCTGACCTCATCAAAGGGAAGCATTCAGGGCGAAGCGATCTCTCAAGTTCCGTTCGCGGCAACCGAGTCGCCCTATACGGACGTGTCAGCCCAGACCTATGCGGCTGAACGCGCGATGCAGGAGCTTTCCAAGAAGATCGTCGATCAGCTTCGTATTCAGGCCCAGTCCCGGCAATGATCCTCAAAGGCTCTGCGCTCGCTGCCCAGAACCGAAAACTGGATCCCAATCTCTGGTGTGTGCTGGTTTTCGGGGATGACGAAGGCGTTGTAAGCGATACTGCCGAACAGGTCACAAACGCCTGGTCGAAAGCCGCTGGCGGTCAATCAAGCGTTGTTACGCTGGACGATGACGAAGTTCGCCGTGAACCGACTGTGCTTTTTGACAAGATCGAAACGGCGTCCCTGCTGGGCGAGACGGACATCGTTCGCATCAGGACATCCGGCGAAAAAATCGCCAAGATCATTCTTGAGCTGGTAGAACGCGCAGACGCTAATGGTGCGCCCTTTCTCAACAAGCTGGTTGTCCTCAACGGCACGCTCAATAAACGCTCAAAGCTTCGCGCGACCATCGAAGCGGCGAAAACCGCCGCCGCGGTACATGTCTTTTCGGACAATGAGCAGTCTCTCCGGGATCTCGTCCAGGCAAAGCTCGCGGAACAGAATGTCACGATTGAGGACGATGCACTCGACCGGTTTGCCGCGCAGCTGCCGGGCCATCGTGGTCTAGCCAATCAGGAAACCGAAAAACTCGTTTTGTTCGGTCATGATCTTGGCCGACCGATCAACCTAGAGGATGTCAGGCTCCTTTCGCTAACCGATGCGGATTCCAATACTCGCGAAATGGTCCAGGCGGCTTTCGACGGTAAGAGCGAAACGTGCCTGAATCAGTACGAAAAAGCGATGGAATCCGGGACGTCCGCGATATCGATCCTTCGTCTGATTGATATGGAGGCAAAGCGCCTCGTCCAGGCACGCAGCCTCATGGGAACAGGCAATAGCAATATCGGCATGAAGTTGAAGCCACCGGTGTGGCAATCCGAGTGGGGCGCTTTTCGCGCCCGTCTCGATCGTTGGCCGGCAGTGGCGCTCACGCGCTTGCTCGCGTCGCTTCACGATCACGAACAGCAGGCTAAGCTTAGCGGTCCGGCCGCCGATCCTGCAGTTCGCGTTCTACTTCTCAATATGTTGAAGGCGGCGAGCAGGCCTAGGCAGAACGCTTCGCGGTGAGCTTTCTACAAAGATCGTCTAGCTGCTCCAAGTCCCTGTATTTAATACGCAATTCACCGCCCGTGGCCTTGTGCCGGATATCGACATCAAGTCCGAGAGCGCGGGACAGGTCGGCTTCCAATGCTTCTGTGTCGACATCTTTCGCGTTGGATGTCACCTTTTTCGCAATGGCGTCCATGGAGCCATCATCCTTGGCCCGTTTTACCAGCTGTTCGACGTCACGAACGCTCAGGTTTTTCTGAACCGTCATCGATACGACGGCGTCCGGATCCGGAGCGCCAAGAGCTGCTCGGGCATGACCCGCGGTAATACGTCCTTCCCGCAGGTGGTTCCGGGCTGACTCTGACAGGTTCAGAAGTCTGATCGTATTCGCGATGTGCGCCCGGCTTTTCCCGACGCTTTCGGCGAGCCCTTCCTGGGTTCGACCGAAACGCTTCATCAGGGCGCCGTAGGCTTCCGCCTCTTCGATCGGATTGAGGTCCGTCCGCTGGACATTCTCGATGATGCCGATTTCGAGCAATTCGAGCTCGTCCAGATTACGAATTGTTGCCGGAATTTCCTTCAGGCCCGCCTGCTTCGCGGCGCGCCAACGGCGCTCCCCAGCAATGATCTGGAACTTGTCTTCATCCTTTGGATCGGGACGGACGAGAATAGCCTGAAGAACGCCCTTTGCCCGAATGGATTCGGCAAGTTCAGCGAGATCAGCTTCTGCAAAATGCCGTCGTGGCTGTTGAGGGTTCGGCCGTATATCACGGATCGGGATCGTGGACGCTTCGGACACCGGTGGCGCGTCGGCCGTAGCCTCTTCAGAATAGCCGCCGACACCTTCCACTTCGCCGATCAGCGCAGAGAGACCGCGCCCAAGACGTTTGGCTTTTGATTTTGGTTCAGACGCCATTATGCAACTGCTCTCAGACGTTCGCGCTGCAGCATTTCCGACGCAAGGCGGATGTATGCCTCGCTACCCGGGCAGCGGTAATCATACAGAAGCGCAGGCTTGCCGAAACTCGGCGCTTCGGACAGGCGGACATTGCGCGGAATAACCGTCTTGTAGACCTTGTTGCCGAGCACTTCGCGAACTTCATCGGCAACCTGGTCCGACAGATTATTTCGTTTGTCGAACATGGTCAGCACGACACCCTGGATATCGAGTTGCGGGTTCAGACCAGAACGAACGACCTCAACCGTCCGTAGCAACTGGCTGAGACCTTCAAGCGCCAGGAACTCGCACTGAAGCGGAACCATGAGCGCATCGGCTGCCGTCATGGCATTAATCGTCAGCGATGAAAGCGATGGTGGGCAGTCGATCAGGATGAAGTCATACCGGCGATCTGGATCGTCGGCGACTTTCGCCACGTGATCGCGGATCGCCTCTCTCAGCCGGTATGACCGGCGCGGGTCATCAGCAAGCTCGGTCTCAACACCAGAGAGGTTTTCGTCTCCCGGCACGATCTCGAGGCGCGGAACCAACGTAGGAAGAATGGCTTCTTCAAGCGGCATCCGATCGACGACAACGTCGTAGCTCGTAAGTTTCCGGTCAGCCCGCATGATGCCGAGGCCGGTGGAAGCATTACCCTGCGCATCGAAGTCGACGACTAGAACACGGCGACCGACTGCGGCCAGCGCGGTGCCAAGATTGATGGAGGTTGTGGTCTTGCCGACGCCTCCCTTCTGATTGGCAATTGCCAGAATTCGGGTGTCGGATTCAGACACGTGACGCCTCCATGATCTTCAGAATGACCCCGTCATCGCTTGTTCGACTCGGAATCGCCTCATAGGCGAGATTCCAGTATTCCTGGGCTTGCGTCAATTCTTCTCGCCAGTGTCCGCCCTTGAAAAACAAACCTGTTGCACCTTTGCCAATCCAAGGGGCGGAGTAACTGAGTAGCTTGGGTAATGGCGCCATGGCCCTGGCGGTGATGAAATCCACGCGGCCCGCGTCCACTGCTTCGACACGAACATTCTGCGCCGAACCCGGCAAATCCATTGCAGATATTACAGTCGACAGGAACGCACACTTCTTCCCAACCGACTCGATCATGGTGACGTGGCCCCTCCCATCCGCAGCAGAACAGGCGAGAACCAGGCCCGGAAATCCCGCTCCGGATCCGATATCAATCACAGTCTGGTCCTGTGACACATGGGAAATTAGTTGTGCACTATCGTAAACGTGCCGCGCCCAAATCTGGCCCATCTCCCTCGGACCGATCAGATTCATCTTCTTTCGCCACTCATCGAGCAGATCGACATACTTCTCCAGACGAGCGTATGTTTCACGTGAAACACCGAGGTCGGCCAAACCGCGCTTCGCTTCTTCTTCAGTCATTTCGTTAGCTTGCAGCGCGCTGAGTATTGCGGCGTTTCACATGCGCTAGCAGTGAGACCAACGCACCTGATGTGACCCCTTCGATCCGTGCAGCCTGACCCAATGTCGACGGTCTGACTGCTTCGAGCTTGGTCCGGACTTCGTTGGACAGACCGCCTACCATCGCAAAATCCAGATCCGTCGGAATCTGTACATTCTCATCACGCCTTAGTTGCTCGACATCTGCCTTCTGGCGCTCCAGGTAACCCGCATAGCTCGCCTCAATCGCCAGCTGCGTGCGCGTCGTTGAGCTTAGCCCCCTGATCTCAGGAAAGGCTGCCGTGACATCATTGAGTGAAATCGTTGGATAAGCGAGAAACTCCCAAGCGGAACGGCGTTGCCCGTCCTGATTTACTTTCCAGCCGTGCTTACTGGCCTCGTTTGGCGTTAGGCTCACTGACTTCAAGAGCTGCCGTCCTTTTTCGAGACCCTGGTGTTTCACGTGAAACATCTCGGCGCGCTTCTCACCAACAACGCCCAATTCCACCCCGCGCCCGGTCAGGCGCTGATCGGCATTGTCCGCTCTCAAGGCTAATCTGTATTCTGCTCGGGAGGTGAACATACGATACGGTTCGCTGACACCGTGCGTGACCAGATCATCAATGAGCACACCTATATAGGCGTCGGCCCGATCAAAGCGCGCAGCTTCAACGCCTTGGATAAGTCGCGCTGCATTCAGTCCTGCGACAAGACCCTGCGCGCCGGCTTCTTCGTAACCGGTGGTGCCGTTGATCTGTCCCGCCAGGAATAGCCCGGGCAACCTTTTAACTTCGAGCGCATGATTTAGCGCTCGCGGGTCGACATAATCATACTCGATCGCATAGCCCGGCACGATGATGCGGACGTTTTCAAGCCCCTCGATGGACCGGATGAATTCTTCCTGCACGTCTGTGGGCAAAGATGTCGAGATACCATTTGGATACACCGTATCGTCGTCCAGGCCTTCCGGCTCGAGAAAGATCTGGTGCCTGTTCTTGTCCGCGAAGCGATGAACCTTGTCTTCGATGGACGGACAGTAACGTGGCCCACGACCAGCAATTGCCCCAGAGTAGACCGCCGACTTATTGATGTTGTCCGCGATGACCTGGTGGGTCCGCTCATTCGTATAGGTAATACCGCAAGCGATCTGCGGTACGTCCACCCGCTCGGTCATGAAGGAAAACGGAACTGGTTCGTCGTCGGCAGGCTGACTTTCGAGACGACCCCAGTCTATCGTCTTACCATCTAGGCGCGCAGGCGTACCGGTCTTCAACCTGCCCATAGGCAGGTCTAGGCTATACAGACGGTCGGCCAGACCGATCGACGGTTTTTCTCCAATCCGGCCTGCTTCGATCCGATCATCGCCGCGGTGAATAATGCCTTTGAGGAACGTGCCTGTCGTAATAACGACCGCTGCGCTTACGTATGAAACCCCAGACTGGCCGACCACGCCGGCAACCTTGTCCGACGCTACGATCAGGTCTTCGACACCATCTTCGATCAGCGTCAGGTTTTCATAATTGGCGAGCTCGGCCTGCATCGCTTCGCGATACAGTTTGCGATCTATCTGGGCGCGAGGACCCCACACGGCTGGCCCTTTGGAGCGGTTGAGCAGACGATACTGAATCCCCGACACATCTGCGATCCGTCCCATCACTCCATCAAGCGCGTCGATTTCGCGAACAAGATGGCCTTTGCCCAATCCGCCAATTGCCGGATTGCACGACATTTCACCGATGGTCGACAGCTTGTGGGTGATAAGCGCGGTGCTTGCGCCTGCGCGCGCCGCCGCAGTTGCCGCTTCGCAACCAGCGTGACCACCACCCACAACAATGACATCGAATTTAAATGCGCCTGGCATTCGCAGCTCCGCTCTTTTCCTGCATGTCTGGCTGAGGCGTCGCCTATACAATACCTGAGGCGTAAAACACAGGGCCCGGAGTCATTTACCGATACAGAAGGACGAGAATACGGCACCTAAAATCTCTTCCACGCCAATTTCTCCGGTAAGAGACGCCAGTTGTCTTGCCGCAAGTCTCACATCTTCGGCCACTAGTTCGGCACCGCCGCCCTGCTCCAATAGCATTAACCCTTGTTTCACGTGAAACAGTGCGGATTCCAGAGCCAGCCTGTGCCGGCGGCGCGTTATCAATGGCGCGGTTCTGACGGTCGCTTTATGCTGAATACGATCCGAGATTGCCGCCTCAATCTCTCGGATCCCTTGGCCGGAGGTTGCTGACATCACCAGAATACCCGACTCCCAGGATCTACCTGACGCCAGATCGCTCTTGTTCACGACGCGAAGGTCTTCCGCCCCCGCATCTGCAAAATCAGTATCCCCATCAGCTGGCCTGAGCTGAATACGGAGGTCTGCAGCGGCAGCGCGTTCCTGGGCCCGACGGATACCTTCCGCTTCGATCTTGTCAGCGGCTTCGCGCAATCCGGCCGTATCTGCGATCCAGACGATCTGTCCAGCAACCTTCAGCCGGACCTCGACCACATCTCGCGTCGTACCGGGAATATCTGAAACAATCGCGGCTTCCCGTTTCGCCAAACGATTCAGAAGCGAAGACTTGCCTGCATTCGGCGGACCAACGATTGCGATGTGGAAGCCTTCACGAATTCGTTCACCTACGCTGTCATCATCGAGTGCTGACGCCAAGCCTTCCTCAAGCTCCCGAAGCGCAAGAGCCACAGGTCCGCCCGTCTCATCCGGCGCGTCCTCTTCATCTGGGAAATCAATGCTGACTTCGAGAAGCGCGAGAGCATCGACCAATGACGATCGCCACATCGCGTACTGATCCGACAAACGACCATCGAGCTGGTCCAGAGCCAGGGCTTTCTGGGCTCGCGTTTCAGCGTCGATCAGATCGGCGACACCTTCCGCTTCGACAAGATCCAGCCGCCCGTTTTCAAAAGCCAGCCGTGTGAATTCGCCAGGCTCCGCAAGCCGCGTATTTTCGAAAGCGCAGATCGTGTCGAGCGCATGCTCAATCACCGCCGCACCACCATGGAGGTAAAACTCGGCGGTGTCCTCACCTGTGTAGGAGTTTGGCCCGGGCATGAACAGCGCGAGCCCTTCGTCGATCACTTCACGTGAAAGATCGAACATGCGACCGAACACAGCGCGCCTTGGTTCAGGTAATCCCCGTTCCAGAATTGACGCGCAAATATCCCGAACCGACGGCCCACTCATGCGAACAATCGCAATCGCGGATGGAGGCGGCCCGGAAGCGAGCGCGCAGATCGTGTCGCGCGCAGCGGTCATCGCCTAGTTCTTCATTGCCTCGAAGAACTCGTCATTCGTCTTCGTCTGACGAAGCTTGTCGAGCAGGAAGTCAATCGCATCGGACGTACCCATCGGATTGAGGATACGGCGAAGGATGTAAATCTTCTGGAGCTGCTCTTTCGGCGTGATGAGCTCTTCTTTCCGAGTGCCGGATTTCATGATGTCGATGGCAGGGAATGTACGCTTGTCTGCAATCTTGCGATCAAGCACGACCTCGGAGTTACCCGTACCTTTGAATTCCTCAAAGATAACTTCATCCATCCGCGAACCGGTATCTATGAGGGCGGTGGCGATGATCGTGAGAGAGCCACCACCTTCGATATTCCGCGCGGCGCCGAAAAAACGCTTCGGACGTTGAAGTGCGTTCGCGTCCACACCACCGGTCAGCACTTTACCAGAGCTTGGGACCGTCGTGTTGTAGGCGCGGCCAAGACGCGTAATCGAATCCAGCAGAATGACG
>JAYZBJ010000230.1:0-6700 GCA_036338795.1 Pseudomonadota bacterium
GTTCTGACGTCGAGATTAACCACGGCCTGTTCGATGAAACCGTGTTCAAGCGCCTGATCGAGCTGAAGCAGGAAGGCTATGCCGGGGCCGGCCACTTTGATGTGTTCAGCCTGGGTTGGCCTGAGCTTCTGTTGCGCAGACTGATCGAGTCGACTGACATGTCAGTGAGCGGTGTTCTGTCGACAATGACCATTGGGGGAGAATTTGCTGCTGCCTGCTTCTGCATGCGCTCCAATCGAGTGCTCCACTACTGGTTTCCGGGCTACGAGAAAGCCTTTGCGGACCTGAAGCCAGGCCATGCGCTCTTGTTTAGCATCGCCGAGTGGGCCGCATCGCAGGGTCTACAGGAATTTCATCTCGGACTGGGTGATATCCAGTACAAGCGGCAAATGGCCAGCTTCGCCTCTCCGGTCAGGGCTGGAACGGTCGCGGTTGGCGCGCCGCAAAAGCTTCTGGCGCAATTTTTTGCGTGGAGTACGGCGCGGGAAGCGAGAAATGCTGCGTTTGGCAAACTTTCGGCCAAAGCAGCCAGAAAACTCGAACGTGTAGCAGCTGTTGGTAATCTTCGCGCCTGAACCTCTGCGGATGTCGGTAATACGGTCAAGAAACGTCGCCAGCGCCTCTCGTTAACCAAATGTCGAAAGTATTCAGGCAGGTAAAACTGACAATGAGTGGTTTGGGGACAAGGGCACTGAAAATGGACGTGAACGGCAAGAAACCAGCCGGGCCAGGCAAGGGCTCCCTTACGAAAAAGACGGGTAAGGACGCTTACGACATCGCCGGGCAAGCGTTCCAGATGATCGACAAGTACGACACCCCGCCCTATCCGAGCACCTATGCGCTCTGGTACGCTTACGTTTCCCGCTCAAACAAGGAACTCGTCTCGACCGTCGATCAGATGCTCGAGAAAGGCGGCGTTCTCAGCGCCTATGAGATCGACGAAGTCTGCAAAAGCCATCTGACGGACAGTGACGTTCAGGCCGCACAGCAGAACATCGGCCAGAAGTTCGAGACCCAGCTGACATCCGTCCTCGATATGATTCAAAAGAGCGTCCACGACAGCGAGAATATCGCAGAGTCGCTGGGCGAAATCGGCGAAGACATTCCGAAAACGACTTCCACCGATAACATCGACACCATCATCTCGCGTCTCATGGTCGAAAATCGCCGCATGGCGGAACAGAGCATGGAGCTGAATAACGGCCTTCGCGAATCCCAGCGACAAATCGAACAACTAAACCAGGAACTCGAGGAAGTGCGTTCGCAGAGCATGCGTGACCCGCTCACTGGCGTTGCAAACCGCCGGGCATTTGACACCCGTCTCGCGGCTGAAATCGCCGCCGCCTCGCAGGACGGAAGCCTTTGCCTCGCGCTTGCTGATATCGACCATTTCAAGAAGGTAAACGACACGCACGGCCACCGAGTTGGTGATGAAGTGCTGAAGGTTTTCGCGACGATCGTCAGCGACAATATCAAGGGTCAGGACATGGTCGCCAGGTATGGCGGCGAAGAGTTCGCGATCATTCTGCCACACACTGATGTCCGCAGCGCTTTCAGCCTTGTCGACAAGATCCGGCAGCAGTTTGCCAAGACCAACCTCGTCTTCAAACAGTCTCGTCAGGGCCTCGGCAAGATTACCGCATCGTTCGGTATCGCCAGCTATCGCCCCGATATCGACGCCAAAACGTTTATCGAGCAGGCAGACAGGAAGTTGTACCTCGCCAAGGATCTGGGGCGAAATCAGGTGCAGGCCGAGGGCCTGGCACAACAAGCAGCCTGACGCCTCAGACCTCGCGAACGCGGTCTTCCGAATACATCGCCTTTTTCAGTGCATGTTTTGCCGCATCAACACTGGCTTTCCGACGGGCAACGCTCTGACGCGCAAGGTCTATCTTCTGCATCAGCCGTTCGGTGAGGCCAAACCTCATCGACAGCGCGAAATCTGCATAGTCAGCTGAAGTTGCGTCGATACTCGCTAGCTCTTGTTTGAGCGCGTCGAGCTTTTTCTCCTCCCGCCGCAATGCTGCCTGTGCCAACGCAAAGGCCTGTTCGGCCTGCTGCCGCTTCAAGGCAACCAGCCTCTTGAGCTCCCTCGACTGGTTCGCCTGCATCGCCCGGCTCATCACATGTGCTCCTTCAGGCGCTCAGCAAAGCTGATCGCCGCGGCGACGGCGGCAAAGTGCTCCGCATGGATTTCCTCATTGACGTCCACAAGCCGGTATATGGACCGCGTTGAAGGCGGGTCCCGGTGGATCGGCACATTATTAGCCAGCGCAACCTCGCGGATTTTTGCGGCAAGGTGGTCGACACCTTTGGCGACGCAGATCGGCGCTCGGTTCTCCGGGTCATCCGGATCCCATTTCAGCGCGACTGCATAGTGTTCCGGGTTCACCATCACGACGGAAGCCGACTTCACATTGGTAAGCATTTCGCTGCGCGAAATCTTGGTCGCCTTCTCTCGGCGTTGCTGCTTGAGCTGCGGGTCGCCTTCGGACTGCTTCATTTCCTTCTTCATGTCTTCACGGGTCATTTTCAGCCGATTGGCGTGAAGGCGCTTCTGAAGCGGAAGATCGATTGCGGCCAAGGCGAAGTAGAACGCCGCAAACAGGACGAAAAGAAACATCACCTGTGCGAAGGTGAACTGGAACATCTGGCCCTTTTGAACCGCGCTGGAACCGTAGTAGTTCTGTACGAACGTATACAGGAAGATCGAAGCGATGAGCCCGGCGAAGAGCATCTTTGCCGTGTCCTTCAGGAAGTCGAGCAGACCTTTCGGCCCGTACTTCTTCTTCAGGTTTTCAGCCGGCGAAAGCTTTTTCACATCCGGCTTGATCTTCTTCGTCGAGAAGGCAATCGCCTGCTGTACGACAAGCGCGACGAGCACGAACACGAACACCATGAGGAAGAGGGGTGCGAAGCTCATCAGGACGCCGACCAGCCACTGCTCTACCTGCTTGCCACCGCCCGAGAAGATGTCGTTCGAGTAGCTGTCCGCGTGATAGAACATTGAAGACATCTTGTTGAAGACGTCGCTCGCGAACGTCGCGCTGTATGCGAATGCCGCCAGCAACATGCCGGCGATCAGCGCGAAGGTGTTGGTTTCCTTCGACTGGGGAACATCACCATCCCGGCGCGCCTCCCGCAGGCGCTGCTCGGTGGCTTCAAACTCCTTCTCACCGCTCTGCTCGTTATCTTCAGCCATAAGCGCCCCCTACAGCCATCCGATCAATCCGGGTACCCGCTCCATCCAGACCATGAGCATGGTTGCGATAGAGATGGTCAGCAGGATCAGCCCCGCCCCGATCATGAAAGGCGCACCGACAAACGCGACCATGAGCGATGGAAGCGCCTTGTTTATGAAGCCCAGACAGATGTTGTAGAGCAGGTTGATGGCAACGAACGGCCAGGCTAGCAGGACGGCGAAATTGAACGCATCGAAGCTGCGATTGATGAGAACCGTCACATCAATCTCGGACAGGGCGCCAGCCGGAATTTCTCCGTAGATTTCCGCCAGGCGGGCAACGACGCTGAGATGATAGTCCGCCGATAACAGCAAGGCTGCGCCCGCCATCGAAAGCATGTTGGCGGTCAGCGTCTGCGCTTCCGTTTCCAGCGCAATACCAAGCATCTGGGAAAGGCCTACGACTTGCGCGATGAGCGTCCCGGCGATTGAGAGCATCCAGATCGACAGGCGCAGAAGCACGCCGAGAAAGAGGCCGATTATGGCTTCACTGAGCATCAGGCCAAAGAACGCGGAGAAACCTTCGGTCTGTGGTCTCGGCACAATCCCTGACGCAGCGAACGCCGTCGCAACAGCAATCATCACTGCGCCCCGGACCCGCATCGGCACCGTCTGCTCGCCAATGCCGGGCATCAGAAATACGACGAAGCCCAACCGGGCGATCACAACCATGAAAAGCGCGATCCAGCCCGTCAGTTCTGCGGTCAGGTACGCGCTATCAGGCATCAGACCACGCCGACGATGTAGGGCTTGCTCTTCGACCCGATCTCCTCATAGGCAAGCACTGAGTTTCGAATGCCCTTGCTGGCGAGAACGGTCTGCAAGAACCGGCGGCGACGAGACGATGTTGCTACGGCGGCGACAACGCCTTTCTGGGCAGCCTCATTGAGTTTGGTCTGGACCGAAGTCGTAAGTTCGCCAAACAGCTCGGGCGGCAGGGCGATATCCGAGCTGCCTTCATCCTTGCTGATCTCATGTTCCGCAAAGCGCTGTTCCCAATTCGCACCAAGCTGCAGAAGCGGAAGCCGGCCCTGCGTATCCTGAAGCCGGTCGATGATCTGGAAGCCAAGGCGCTGACGCACGAGTTCAACAATGCGCTGCGGATTATTCGATTGGGCTTTGACCTCCGCCACCGTCTCGATGATGAGGAAGAGATTGCGGATTGCCACACGCTCCTCGAGCAGCAGGCGCAGCACACCAAGCAACAGTTCCGGCGACACCTTGCCGGGAATGTACTCGTCGAGGAATCGCTGGTTTGCGGCGGCCCGCTCGCTGTCGCTGATCCGCGTGAGCGCATCAAGCGTGTCCAGCATGACCATGCGCGTAAACACCAGGGAGAAGTTGTTCTGGATGACTTCCAGCATGTGTGTGGCGAGTACTTCTGTCGCCTCGATGGCAGGGACACCCGCGGCGGCGAGTTCCTGCTTCTTGCTGTTTGGCAACCAGCGCGCGTCAGCCTTGTAGACAGGCTCCTTGACGCGTTCACCCTGAAGATGTGGCAGCTGCTTGTCTTCCATGAGAGCGAGCACCGAACCGGGACGGAGCGTACCGCCATCAACCTTCACGCCTTGGATACGGATGCGGTAGTCATTCTTCTGAAGGGTCGGATTGTCTGTCATACGAATGGAAGGCAACACGAATCCGTACTCTTCAGCGATATACCGCCGGATTTTCTCAATCCGGCTTTCGAAACCACCGGCCCCTTGCAGTGCCATGCTCACAAGGTCCGGCGCCACTTCGAGATGAATCTCGTCGGCGTAGATTGAATCGCCGATCTGGGCTGATTTTGGCTCTTCCGTTTCCTCTGCGGTGTCGGCTTCTGCAGCCTTCTGGTCAGCATGCTGGCGGATCATCCAGGAGGCTGCGCCAAAGCCGGCGGCCGCCAGCATGAACGGTACGAACGGCAGGCCGGGCAATAGTGCAAACGCACCGAGGATACCGGCAACGATCATGAGCGCCGTTGCATTGCCAGCGAGCTGTTTGCCGAGAGCCTCATCAATCGCGCCATCATCCTTGCCCTTCGACAGGAGCATGGCAGCGGAAACAGAAACGATGACCGCCGGGATTTGCGACACCAGACCGTCACCCACTGTGAGGATCGAATAGTTGCTAAGCGCTTCCGTGAAAGAGAGCTGGTGGCTGAACATGCCGAAACCAATCCCGGCAACCAGGTTCAGCGCTGTGATCAGCAAGCCAGCAATCGCATCGCCCTTGACGAATTTCGATGCACCATCGAGCGAGCCGAGAAAGGACGCTTCTTCCTGCTCCTTCTGGCGGCGCATCTTCGCTTCTTCGTGGCTGATCGCGCCCACTGCGAGGTCAGAGTCGATTGCAAGCTGTTTGCCGGGCATCGCATCGAGGGCAAACCGCGCGCCGACTTCGGCCATACGGCCTGCACCCTTGGTGATCACCATGAAGTTCACGATCACCAGGACGCCGAACACGACGAGACCGACGAAGAGGTTACCGCCCATGATGAACATGGCGAAGCCTTCAATGACGCCGCCGGCTGCATTCGTTCCCGTGTGCCCTTCACTGATGATCAGCTTGGTAGACGACACGTTCAGCGCCAAGCGCAGGATGAGTGATGCAAGCAGCACACTCGGGAAGGACGAGAAATCGAGGGGACGCTCGATGAAGATAGACGTCGTGAAGATCAGGATCGCAAAGGCGAAAGACAGGGTCAGGCCAATGTCCATCACCCAAGCTGGAACCGGCAACACCATTACCAGGATGACCATCATCAGACCGATGGCGAGAAAGGCCGTCGGTTTGGATAGATCAAAAAGTTTTGCGTTCGGCATGGGGCGCGCCTAGCTGGCCACGAGTGGCAGGATGGAATTGTTGAACAGGTCGAGCGCGATGCGCGTCATGTATCCGAGAGTCAGGAACAGGACGACGACCACGGCGAAAATCTTCGGGACGAAAGTGAGCGTCAGTTCCTGAATGGAGGTGAGGGCCTGCAACAGGCCCACCACAAAACCGAGCACCAGGGTCACTGACAGGATTGGCAGGCTCATCAGAACCGCCGCCCACAAGGCACTTCTCAGGACTTCAAAGATGGCAAGCTCAGTCATGGCGGCCCGTCAGACCGGCATCCGCAACAGTTCCTGATAGGCTTCAACGACCTTGTCGCGGATCGTCACGGCCGCGTCGAGAACCAGCTCGGCGTTGGCAAGCGCTTCAACCATCGCGTGCGGATCCGCGCCTGACACTGCCGTATCGACAGCTGCCTGCTCCGCATTCTGGATCGCCGCCTTCACGTTCGAAAACGTTTCAGCGACCTCGTTCTTGCCGCCCTCAGCGGCTGGCGGCGTTGGTTTTGCCTGCGCCGACTTTACGGAGTTTAGCGCCGCATAAGCGTTGAAACTGACATCAGCCATCTAACCCCTCCTACCGTCTCAGAATGTCCAGCAACGAGCGGTACATTGACCGCGCCTGCTGGAACGAGTTCAGGTT
>JAYZBJ010000231.1:0-7379 GCA_036338795.1 Pseudomonadota bacterium
CAAGCGAATGGCCGGCTTTCGCGCGCCTTCAAGGGGAGCTGCGTCCAGAACGGTGCCAACCCGGATGTCGATTTGCCGGAAAGAATCGAAATCGGTATCGGCTTCCGGCGCATTCCCGGGAAGATCAGTCTTGTGCATGGATCAGACGATGACCGAGCCGCCGTCGACCACGATCATCTGGCCAGCCATGTACTTGCCGGCGTCAGACGCGAGGAAAATTGCTGCACCAGCAATATCGACGGGGTCACCAATACGGCGCATCGGCGTGCCTTTTTCAATCCGTTCCGCATTTTCCGGATTCTCCCAAAGTGCGCGAGCGAAATCGGTCTTGATGAGCCCCGGCGCGACGCAGTTCACGCGAATATTGTGTGGGCCGAGTTCGATTGCGTAGTTCCGCGCCAGCTGGAAGTCCGCCGCTTTGGAGATGTTATAGGCACCAATAACGGGCGACCCCTTCAGGCCGCCGATGGACGAGATGATGACAATCGCGCCGTCCTTGCGCTCTTTCATTTCCGGGGCAACGAGCTGGATCAGCCAATGGTTCGAGATGATGTTGTTCGACAGGATCTTCTCGAATTGCTCATCCCCGATTTCGGCCATCGGCCCGTAATACGGATTAGACGCAGCGTTGCAGACCAGAATGTCGATCTGGCCGAATGACTTCCGCGTTTCATCGACAAGCGTCGTAAGTTCTTCTTTCGAGGAAATGTTTGCCGGTACAGCAATCGCGGTGCCGTCGCCGTGCTTGTCGTTCAGCTCCTTCGCGACGTTCTGGCAGGGGCCGGGCTTGCGGGAGGAGATCACGACTTTGGCGCCTTGCTCGGCCATTTGCTCTGCAATGGCTTTCCCGATGCCGCGGGATGAACCGGTGATGACGGCGACCTTGCCGCTCAGATCGAAGAGACTGGCCATGACTTTCCTCCATTTATTTCACATGTGCAGTATTCTCGCCGCACAATATTCATTCGGAAAGCTTTGCCAATCCCCGTCTTTTGCACCCCCGGTCAGGCCGCACGCAAAGAGCCGACAATGACGAGGCCCCAACCCGCCAACAGCGCGAGGCCGCCGATGGGCGTAATGGCGCCGAACCAGCGCGGGGCGCCGATTGCCATCAGGTAGAGCGTAGCCGCAAAGACGATCGCACCGCCAATCATCGCCCAGCCGCCAGCCAGGATTTCGCCCGTCCGGCCTGATAAGCCGATGGCAAGTGCCGCGACTGCGTGAGTCAGCAGGTAAAACGTGGCGGTGTCCCACCACGCTTCGGCTTGTGGTGTGAACTGGCCCTTCAGACCGTGCGCGCCAAATGCGCCGAGCGCGACGCCCACAAGTCCCAACAAGGCTGCAACGGGGATGATAGGCATGAAGCAGTCCTTTCCAGTTCAGGCCGCGTCAGCCTTCGCTCGCCCGACCGCGTTTCCGTCTTCGTCTTCATAGGCGAACACTTCGCTGTCCAGATCAAAGGCCGGCAGCTCATCCTTTTCCTGCCAGTAATCCTGTGTGTGCTGCCACTCGGTGCCGGCGACGCGCTTCGGCATCAGGTGCTCACCGCGCTGGAGATAACCGGGGTTGAAGTCTTCCGCATCCATCCAGCTCGTGCGGGCGCTGCTTCGCAGCTTTGGCGGCACGGTGGGGCTGACTTCGACCGCATCGATCCGGTCCATATGTTCGAGGAGGCGGACCATGAAATCACCGAGCAGGTCGACCCGAAGCGTCCAGCTGGCACGGAAGTAGCCGAACACGAACAGCATGTTTGGAACTTCCTCGACCATCATGCCGCGCCAGGTGAGCCGTTGGCTGAAGTCTACAGGCTTGCCGTCGATCTCGAATGGAATGTCGCCGAGGAAGGACAGGTTGAAGCCGGTTGCCGTGACAATCACATCGGCCTCAAGCACTTCCCCAGATTTGAGCTTGATCCCCTCCGGAACGAAGCAGTCGATATGGTCGGTGACGACGCTGGCCTTCCCGGACGCGACGCCGTGGAAGAAGTCGCCGTCTGGTACGAAGGCAATGCGCTGGCGCCACGGCCGATAATCCGGTGTGAAATGGCGCATGTCGAAATCCTCTCCCAGGATTTCCTTGATGTTCTCAAACAGCAACGTCTTCACTGCTTCCGGTTCAGTGCGCGCCGTTGCCGTAAAATCACGCTGATCGGAGAGCACCTTCTTCCGGATAATGGTGTGTATCCAGCTCTCGTCGATCTCGAGCCGGCGCAATTCATCAGCGAGTTCATTCGCATTGCGCCCGGTTGAGAAATAAGTCGGAGACCGCTGGAGCATCGTGACGTGATCACACTGTTCAGCAATGTTGGGCACGAGCGTCGCTGCGGTTGCACCTGAGCCGATCACGATGACCTTCTTGTCTTTGAGGTCGATATCATCCGGCCAGTTCTGAGGGTGGACGATCTCGCCGCGGAAATCCGATATTCCGTCCCATTCCGGCGTGTAGCCCTTGTCGAGGTCGTAATACCCCTGACACATCCAGAGGAAGCGGGTCTTCACGGTCTTATGACCCGCTGGTGTCTCATACGAAACAGTCCAGACCTTTTCCGATGAGGACCACGCGGTCCTGGTGATTCGGTGCTGGTAATGGATCAGTGGTGCCAGCTCATTCTCGTCAATGAATTCCTGCATGTAAGCAAGGATCTTCTCGGCTGTGGCAATCGGCGGGCCGGTCCACGGCTTGTCGCGATATCCAAAAGTGTAGAGGTCACTATCTGACCGGATGCCGGGGTAGGTATGGACTTTCCAGGTGCCGCCGAAGCTATCGAGCGCCTCGAACACCGCGATCTTCTTTCCTGCGCAGCGCGTCTTAAGGTGGTAAGCTGCACCGATGCCGGAAATGCCTGCACCAACTATCAATACGTCCAGCACATCCGTGCCGGCCTGGCTCTGGCCTGCCATATTTTCCTCCGTAGAACTTTTTTATCTTTGGAGGCACCGTACCTGATACACGTGACGGACCGAATAGGTATTCGGCCGGATGACGCGACGGCAATTGCTGTTTCGGGCTCAATCCTGCGGAATTGAATAGGTGACGACGGCGTGGCTGGCGGCTTTCTCAGAGCCTTCAGCCCGTATATCCACTTCGGCAACGGCCAGCGTTCGGCCACTTTTCATGAGTTTCGCCTCCGCGATCAGGGCCTTGCCGATGCAGGGGCGCAGGAAGTTGATGTTCAGATTGCTGGTCACCGTCATTGGAACAATGCCGAGCCGGGTGAAGATCGCCATGTAGGTCGCGCTATCCGCGGCGGCCATCTGTGTTGGTCCGGATATGTAGCCGCCCGGGCGCAAATTCTCTGGTCTCGCCATGATCCGGATCACGGCCCGGCCGTCTTCCATCTCAATCACTTCAGACATGTTCAGGCCTGCCGCGAAGGCTTCACCCAAGAATGCGTTGGCTTCGTCGACGGTTACTTTTGTCATTTCTGGCCTGTTTCCTGTTCCCCGGCGTTAGCGATTGATCAGCCGATTCGATTTGGTCACTGTAGAAAGGACAAACGGCCCGCCAAGAGGTCACGCAAAGGGAGGTTGCGGTGATTGATCCGCTAGAGCAGTCGCACACCGCGCCCAAATTCGCGGCGCCCGACCCCGGCGAGGCGGCAGCCTGGTACGAGGCCTATCTCGGGTTTCGAAACGCAGTCTTCTCGCAAGGCGATTATGCGATCGTGCAGCGGGGAAAGCTGACGCTTCATCTCTGGAAATGCGCCGATCGCGGCGTTGCGGAAAACACGGCCTGTTACACCGAGGTCGAAACCGTCGATGCGCTGAACCGGCTGCACGCAGAATGGCTTGAAAGCTCAAGTCAGGATGGCTTCGCGCCTGGACGCATCGAAGCGGAGCCTAAAGACCAGCCAGGTCATGGCATGAGAGAATTTCACGTCTGGGATCCCGCAGGCAACCTTATCGGGCTCGGCGCCAGCATCGAATAGATCATCATCGAACAGGAAGGATTTCTGAATCATGCTCACATGGGGCGACGAATACCCGATCCACCAGACCCCTGAACCCGTCTGGGTCGCCGGGTCAGACCGAAATTTCTATGACCGGTATTTTTTCAATGGCTATTCCAAGGATGGATCGGTCTTTTTCGGCGCGGCGTTTGGCGTTTATCCGCACCTCAATATCATGGATGGCGCCTTTTCGGTTCTGAAGGATGGCGTCCAGAAGTCAGTTCACCTGTCGCGCATCCTGAATTTCGAACGCATGGATACGCGGATCGGACCGATGAGCATTGAGGTCGTGAAGCCGCTTCATTCTGTCCGGATCAAGCTGGACGATGCGGAGGGTATCTCAGCGGACCTGACGTTCGAAGGCCGCCATTTTCCAGTAGAGGAACCGCGGTTCACGCGCCGCAATGGGTCCCGCATGATGATGGACGTGACACGGATGACCCAGAACGGCCGTTGGTTCGGCACGATCACTGTCGATGGCGAAAAAATCGAAGTTGCCAGCGACAATTTCTGGGGAACACGTGATCGCAGCTGGGGGGTTCGTCCACTCGGCGCGCAGGATCCACAACCCGTGGTGCCGCAGCAACTGCCACAGTTCTACTGGATCTGGACACCTATGAATTTCCCGAACGCGGCGGTTTACTTCCATGTGAATGAGGATCAGGAGGGCGACCGGTGGAATACCCGTTCAGTGTTCGCGATGGATGGGGTCGACAATGAAGGCCTGATGCACCTGTCCAACCCGGTCTTCAAACCGGAGTTCGAGGCAGGCACCCGCCGGATAAGCAAAGCTGTGCTGACAGCGCACGATGCGCAGGGTCGAGAGCACAGGATCCACTACGAGCCTGTCTCGACCTTCCAGATGAAGGGGCTCGGCTATGGTCATCCGGAGTGGGGGCACGCGGCCTGGAAGGGCGAGTACGCAATTGGCCGGGAGGATTTCAAGCCACTCGTGATGCCTTGGAATCAGCCCGACAACCTGCACATTCAGGCGATTTCCAAGCTTCGACATGAAGGTCCGGATGGGCAATCGTCGGAAGGCATCGGTGCGCTTGAGCAGCTGTTCATTGGCCCGCACGATGAGAGTGGCTGGAAGGACCTCTTCGACGCCTGACCGGGCAAGGCGGGCCCGGCTGCCAGGTCAGGGTCCGCCGCCTTTCATGCAAGTCTGATCGACCTAACCCCAGAGCGCTGCGTCTGGCGGTGACACCATTCCTTTTTCATAAACCAGCCCGAGCTCGATATCTTCGGCCAGCCAGAGTGGCCCATCAAGGTCAACGGCATCAGCCAATGTGCCGAGCAATACGGCCGGGGCCATGCTCAGGGAGCCCGCCACCATGCAGCCGATCATCACGCCCATACCCGCGGCTTTTGCCTCACGGGTCGCCGCCAGAGCCTCGGTGAAGCCGCCGGCCTTGTCGAGCTTGATGTTCACGACATCGTAGAGACGAGCCAGATCCTGTATGTCGGTCGCGACGTGCATGCTTTCATCCGCGCAGATAGCAACATCAGCCGGGCGCTTGAGAAGATAGCTGTCATCGCCGGCGGGGAAGGGCTGTTCGATCAGAGTGACGCCCAATTGCGCAGCCGCCTTGGCAATCTCAGGGAACAGGCCAGCATCGACCCCTTCATTGCCATCAAGGATCAGCTTCGCATCCGGGCGCGCCTCATGAACTGCGCCAACGCGGTCGAGATCTTCCCGTCCGCCGAGTTTGAGCTTTAGAAGCGTGCTTTCTGCATCGCGTGCAGCTGTGGCCATATCTTCAGGGGCGGCAAGGCTGATCGTGACGGCGGTCGGAAGGGACGTCGGTTCCGGAAGGCCGGCTAGCTGCCAGACAGGCGTGCCTGACAACTTGGCTTCGAGGTCCCAGAAGGCGCAATCCACGGCGCACCTGGCAGCGCCCGGCGGAAGCGCGTTCTGAAGCTCGGCGCGGTCCATGCCCTTGCTGAGCGAGGCTGAGATGCTTTGGATCTGACCCATGACTGACTCTACTGTCTCGTCATAGCGTGCGTAGGGAACGCACTCGCCGCGACCGCGTTTCCCGTCCCGTTCGAGCGTTACTCGGATTGTCTCAGCGCTTGTTTTGGAGCCACGCGAGATTGCGAAGCTTTTTCGCAAGGGAGATGAAACATGCTGAAGATGAAGTGCGGTCATGTCATAACTATCTGACTGAAAAGCCTTTAATTTTATAGTCTTCCCTGCAGCGGTCTTAAAGTCTCGCTGATAGGGGTATGCGTCGGTCAGGCCCAAGCGAATAATGTCAGAACAACCGCGTTACGAATTTCAGCTCACAGACGGTACGGCAACGTTATCGATCGCTGGTGACTGGACTGTCCATACGCTTGGCAAAATCCAGCCTGAACTCGTCAAACTCGATCTTGGCGATGCAAGCAAGCTTGTTCTTGATATGCAGGATGCCGCGCGTTTCGACACAGCTGCGGCCTTCCTTCTGGACCGTATTGCCTGCGTCAATGGTCTAGGCGGCGTTGAACCGGTCAATGCGTCTGGTGGGCAGGTCCAGTTGCTGGAACAGGCGAGCGCTCTGAGGCCAGCCCCTGAAGATGAAGAAGAAACGGGAGAGCTTCACGGCGTCGTCGACCTCCTTGAGCGGACGGGACGGGCCGCAAACGGCATCGTCAACGAAGTCGTCGATACACTTGCTTTTCTGGGCGAAACGCTGGTGTCGATGGGCATGGCGCTCATCCGCCCGGCTAGAATGCGCTGGACGGCGCTTGTGGCTGTCATGGAAGATAGCGGCCTTGATGCCGTTCCCATCGTCGCATTCCTCTCATTCTTCGTCGGCATGGTCATCGCCTTCATCGGGGCCAGCACGCTGTCGGAATTTGGCGCCACGATTTTCACGGTCGAACTGGTCGGAATAGCGGTGCTGCGCGAATTTGGTGTGGTCCTGACCGCTGTTATCCTTGCGGGCCGGACCAACTCCGCCTTCACCGCACAGATTGGCGCGATGCGAATGCGTCAGGAGGTCGATGCGATGGTCACGCTCGGCCTTGATCCGATGGATGTCCTGGTGGTGCCGCGGACATTTGCGATGCTCATCATGACGCCAATCCTGACATTGGTCGCCGTGTTGTTCGGCATAGGGGGCGGGGCATTCGTCAGCTGGCTCGCGCTCGATATCAATCCGACGGTTTTCTTCAACAGGATGCAGGATTTCGTCCCGATACAACACTTCTGGGTCGGTATGTCCAAAGCGCCCGTATTTGGTCTCGTCGTCGCGTTGATCGGCTGTCGGCAAGGCCTGCTCGTCGGCGGAAGTGTTCAGTCGCTGGGCCGTTCAACCACCAAGTCCGTCGTGCAGGCGCTTTTCTCCATCATCGTCATCGATGCGCTGTTCGCCATTTTCTACATGGAGCTGGACGTATGAGCGGAAATGTGGCGATTCGGGTCCGTGACCTTCGAACATCA
>JAYZBJ010000232.1:0-8777 GCA_036338795.1 Pseudomonadota bacterium
ACTTCAAGACAATCTTTGAAAACCTCGCTGAGGCGTACCGCAATGGTCGCAGACGCGACATGGCCGCCGGCCGCACGCTGACGGGCCCGCACCGGACTGACCTTTCTGTCATTCACCGCCCGACCGGTATGCCCGCAGCCGACGCCTCGACCGGGCAGCAGAAGGCGCTGCTGATCGGGTTGATCCTCGCTTCTGCGGCGGCGCTGTCGAAGGATGGCGAGGGGCCTGCACCTATCCTGTTGCTGGATGAAGCGGCTGCCCACCTTGATGCTGACCGGCGCGCAGCCCTGTTCGATGAGCTTACCGCATTGGGCGGCCAAGCCTGGCTGACGGGGACGGAAGCCTTTCTTTTCGAGGCCTTCGGCGACCGTGCCCAGCGCTTTGAAGTACGCGACGGGGCCGCCCACGAGCAGGATGCCAAAGCCTCGGGCGAAACCTGAAACTACAGCGGCGTCACCCGTTGAGTCCTTGCCAATATGGTCCCTACGGGCCACTTATCGGGTTCACGCACGCATTTGGTGTGTGCTTCTGGTGGGTTAATTCAGGGATACAGCGTTATGGACGAGCATTCACGGCTCCAGGCGCTGCAGGCAACGCAGCTCCTCGACACAGATCCCGATCCCCGGTTTGACCGCATCACCAGACTGGCCGCAAATTCGCTTGGCACCGAGATGGCTTTCGTCTCGTTGCTCGATGACAAGCGCCAGTGGTTCAAGTCCTGCGTTGGTCTGGACCTGACCGAAACGCCGCGCGATATCGCCTTCTGCAACTATACGATTCAGTCAGACGAAATGCTGATTGTGCTCGATGCAAAACGCGATGTGCGTTTCGCCGACAACCCGCTCGTCACGGGCGCACCTTTCATCCGCTTCTATGCGGGCGCTCCGCTGATCACCCAAGACGGGCAGGCGCTGGGTACGCTTTGCGTCCTCGACACGAAACCGCGCGACAGCTTCGACGAAACCGAACGTGACATCCTGCGCGATCTGGCCCTCGGCGTGATGACCGAGATCGAGAACGACATACGTGAGCGTCAGGTGCAGGACCTGTCGGTCATCAACCGCGAACTCGAACACCGCATGGGCAACATGTACGCTCACGTGACGTCGCTCGTGACCCTGCTCGACAAGTCAGACCTTGATCACGACACCTATGTGAAGCGTCTCAAAGAGAAGATCCACGCCCTGTCGGAAACGCAGACACTGCTCGCCGCCAACAAGTGGCAGTCTGTCTCCATCCGCGAGCTGGCGATTGGCCTTCTCAAAGCGTTCGAGCCGCAGACGGACCGTCAGTTCATCTCCATTCAGGAGCAGGACGACTTCCACATCACGCCGCGCGCAGCCTTTGCCATGTCGCTTCTGCTCAATGAGCTCGGCACGAACGCGGTAAAGCATGGCGCGCTCTCTGCCGAGGGCGGCACGGCCCGTTTCGGCTGGAGCGGCAATGACGTGGTTCGCTTTGACTGGCAGGAAACTCTGAAAACACCGCGCCAGCCGGGTAAGCCCGGCAAGGGCTTTGGCAGCGTCATTCTTAACCGGATTGTCCCGAAGACATTTGGCGGCGAAGCGACGCTCGACATTCGCCCGGAAGGCCTGGCTTACTCTGTCACCGCGATGACAGACCGCGTGCGCCACACCGCAGGCTGAACCTCAAATTAGGGCGAGCCGCCCGCGTCCGCGTCGCAATGGCGTGACAGCTCATCCACCGTACTCGCATAGCGAAGTGGCAGGAGCCGCTTGAGCTCCGGCCGGTCGATCTGGTTGCATTCCATCAGGCCCAGCACCAGCCGCGTATCAGTCTGGATAGTCTGCATCGCGCGGATTTGCTCACGCGAGGCGCCAGCGCTCTTGAGCGCTTTTTCATTCTCCACCGCCGCGATGTGCCGAACCGTGAGGTTCCAGGCGAGCGGCAGGATGTCGTCGATATGCTTGGTGTGCGTGAGAGCGGCCTGCCAGTCCTCATCGAGGATGTGGATGAAGCCAATATTTTCCTCGGTGTATGCCACGCCCACAGAGGTTGCGCCGCGCTCCCCCCGGATACGGGCCGCTTCCCGCAACTCCGACAGGGCCTCCTGCAACGCCGTTTCGGAGTCCTCGCCCTGTGGCAGCTCCTGACTGGCGACCAGCGCCACCAGCGTCGTACCGACGCCGTGGTGCGCCAGCTGTGCATGCAGAAGAGTCTCTTCGAATTCGCCGCCCTCCAGCATTGTCGCAGCCTTCGAGAACGCCTGATACGCCGTCAGCGCATCGCCGCGCTTACGCAGGCATTGGCCTTTCCATAGAAGCAGCATGGGCGCCTCCAGCCCGCGAGCCGCTGACTGGTTCACATAGTCGACAACCGTCGAGCAACCCCGGTTCCAGCCAAGCGAGCTGTCATTCGCTGCGCGGTATTCCAGCGCGGCGAGCCCGGCAGCCCCCAATGCCTGGTCTTCGAGCGTCTCGCTATCCTGGTAGAGTTCCGACAGTGCGGCGCGAACCGCTTCCTCATTCTGACCACCCCAGTCTTCCAGCGCCGCGTGAAGGATAAGGCGGTTGGGCTTGGACAGGAGTTCACCATCGGTGCCGTCGGCGCGCAGGACGATGGCGACCACCTGTGACGTCACCTCATTCAGAGGGATGCCAAGGAAGTGTTTCTCGGCCAGCTCCAGCGCATTGTTTTTATAGGTTGCGACCTGCTTGACAGAGTCGGCACGCTGGATCTCCCGCGCCAGTTCAGCTTGCCGGCGGGCCGCCTCATTCTCTTCTCGGATCGCAACAAGTGCTGCCTGCGTGGATTCTCTCTGTCGGCCCGCCTCGCCCGCCACGATGCGCAAGTTCATCTCGTTCAGGCGGGTCTGTTCGGAGTACTGTGACTTCAGGCCTGACAACTCCATGAAGAAGTAAATCACGCTACCCGCCACGATCACGGCCGCCATGCCGATGATCGCGGCCAGAGCTGTCATCAGGAAACGGAAGCTCTGCTGTTCCTCACGAAGCTCCGCAAGGAGGTCGGCAGAGGTCACGCGCGGCTCGGGCGTTGTCTCACTCATACGGGTATCCTCACGCGGGAGCGGCGCCGTGGCCGCGTCTCTTTGTCTTCTGACCAGACCTGGTCGCCGAATACCGGCTCAAGCAGGAGCTTCATGGCGGTGTCATTGTCGCCTTCGCGGATGAAGGCTTCCGCAATCATCAGCTTCACCCGCATCTGGCGAAAGCGCCACATGCGCAGAGCTGCGCCAATTGCCGTCATCATGAAAAAGTTGGTCGCTCCCAGCATCCGCTCAGGGTTCTGGGAAAAGAACTCGCCACCGACCGGCAGCGGATACTTCCCGGTCAGCGTCGATATGAAGGTGACGAAGCATGTCAGCGTGGCGAGAATAGCCAGCACAAGGATGTGGCGCGACAGGCGTGCGCGCTCCTTGATCTGCCCCCTGTACTGGGCAATGAGCCAGCTCATGCTCTCCATGAGAGGCAGGATTCGGCACTTCCTTACTGGAAGTCAATTCAATTCCCGGCCGTCCGCCTTCGCGAGCCTCTTATCTGCCGGATCGGCGCCAGCCTGTGACCTAGACAGCACGCGCATGGCGCGGCGCCGCGTCCGCTGCCGGAACATAGGCATCGAAGCACTGAGCCACCGTCCGCATCAGAGCGCGCGCGTCTTCCGGGATGGTCAAGCGCTTGCCGTCGATCTTGCATAGACCCGCCGCCGCGAGCGGCACTGCCTTGATGAGCGCATCGTCGAGCCTGTCCTCACTCACGGCGAACTCCCGGCAAATGGAAGCCGTGTCCACGCTGAGGTCACACATGAGCGCTTCGATAGCCCGCCCGCGCAGCCGGTCTTCCTCGCTGAGCGCAATGCCTCGCTCACAAGACAGCCGGCCAGATGCGATAGCGGCCTCCCAGGCGCGGCGGTCCTTCGTGTTCTGGACGAAGCCCTGACGGAATGCCGAAATGGACGACTGTCCAAGACCGATCAGCGTGTCACACGGGTCGGTGGTATAGCCCTGGAAGTTGCGACGCAGCCGTCCCTCTCTCGCGGCGGCCGCCATGGCATCATCCGGCCGCGCAAAGTGATCGAGACCGATCTGGACATAGCCCGCACACTTCAGCGTGTCCGCCACTGCTTCTGCCTGTTTGAAACGTTCATTCAGGCCCGGCAGTGCCGCCGTATCGATGGCGCGCTGATGCTTGGCGAACCAGGGCACATGCGCATAGCCGAACACCGCCACCCGGTCAGCGCCAGTCGCCGCTGCAAAGCAGGCTGCATCGACGACATCGTCGACCGTCTGCTCCGGCAGGCCGTACATGAGGTCCATGTTCACCTCGCCGATGCCTGCTTCACGAAGGTCCTCAGCCGCGAAGGCAAGCATGTCGCGGGACTGGACGCGATTGATGGCCACCTGGACATTCCCCGCCAAGGTCTGCACGCCAAGGCTCGCCCGCGTGACGCCACTGACAGCGAGGGCCGCAATACGCTCAGGCGTCAGTGAACGCGGGTCGAGTTCGACGGCAAACTCCGCATCCGTGATCAGTCCGAAAGCCTCTCGCAGATGTTGGGAAACGGCGATGAAGTCATCCGCTGAGAGCGCGTTCGGGGAGCCACCGCCAAAGTGCAGGTGCTGCACGCCGCCATGTTCGCCCAGCCTGCTGGCCCAGAGATCAATTTCCTTATGCAGGTAGTCGACATAGCGCGAGACACGGGCATATCCGTTCGGCACGCTCGTATGGCACCCGCAATACCAGCAAAGCTGTTCGCAGAACGGCACGTGGACATAAACCGATATCGGCTTGCCGGGTTCGACAGCCGCTGCCCAGTCATCAGCGCAAGCAGCGCCGACACCGTCATGGAACTGCACAGCGGTCGGGTAACTCGTATAGCGCGGCACGGCGGCGCGAGCGAAGCAAAGCCAGTCCTGTTTCATGGGCGCCAGTCAGCGCATCTGCTGCAGCCACGCCATCCGTGAAACCCCGTAGTGTGCGCCTGCTGGACGAGGTGCCGCATGCCGCCGCAGGGACATGCCTTGCAGCATGGGGTGCATCCTGCTCAATAGCGCCAACCGTAATGAGGACCTGCCATGACCGACCATATCAAGATCGATCTCACCGACCGCATCATGACGATCACCATTGCCCGCCCGGAGCGCAAGAACGCGCTGACGCAGGCCATGTACGGCAAGATGGCTGACGCGATTAATGGCGCCAACACTGACAAGAGCGTGCGCGCGATCATCATCACGGGCGAAGGCGACATGTTCACCGCCGGTAACGACCTCACCGATTTTGCCTCGAAAGAGGACCGCGACGGTGGCACGCCGCCAGTCACCCGCTTCCTGCACGCCATCCTCAGTGCCGAGAAGCCGCTCATCGCGGCCGTCAACGGCCCGGCTGTGGGCGTCGGCCTGACCATGCTGCTACATTGCGACATCGCCTATGCCGGCGAGACGGCGAACCTGCGCGCCCCGTTCACCCAGCTTGGCCTCGTGCCGGAGGCTGGCTCCTCGCTGGTGCTGCCACGCATCGTGGGACGCTCCATGGCAAATGACATCCTGCTGGCCGGCCGCATCCTCACCGCGCAGGAAGCGCTGGAATGTGGCCTCGTCTCCCGCGTACTGCCCGACAATGAACTCTATGGGGCAGCCATGGCGACGGCGCAGAAAATCGCGGCCTCGGCCCCGTCTGCCATCGCGAAGACCAAGGCGCTGGTCAATGACCGCCGCGACGAGATCGCCGAGCAGATGCAGGCTGAGGGCAAGATCTTCGCAGCCCAGCTCCAGTCTCCGGAATTCCGCGAAGCCGCCGCGGCTTTCGCCGAGAAACGCGCCCCGGTCTTTGAGGATTGAGGCCCGCTCCAGCCCCGGTTTTCGGGGCTGGAATCCGGCATTTTCCGTTGCATTGCGGCACCGCCCCCGCAAACAACTGCATACGGCCCTGTAACGCCTTGTTTTGAAGAGGGTTTCAGGGGGCGTCAGGATTTCCCTTTTGCCCTCGAATCCTCTACAATTTCAAAGAATTGTGACGAATCACACAAGGCAGGCAGAACCTCATGGCCGACACAGCTGAAAACATGCCCGAATACGGCGCCGATTCCATCAAGGTCCTGAAAGGCCTCGAAGCCGTTCGCAAGCGCCCCGGCATGTATATCGGCGACACCGATGACGGCTCCGGCCTCCACCACATGATCTACGAAGTCGTCGACAATGCGATCGACGAAGCCCTCGCCGGTCATGCCGATGAGGTAACGGTCACCCTGCTGCCAGACGGCTCTGCCGAGATCACCGATAATGGCCGTGGCATCCCGGTCGAGATGCACAAGGAAGAAGGCGTGTCCGCTGCCGAGGTCATCATGACCCAGCTGCACGCGGGCGGTAAGTTCGACCAGAACTCCTACAAGGTGTCCGGCGGCCTGCACGGCGTGGGTGTCTCGGTCGTGAACGCCCTGTCCGACTGGCTTGAGCTGCGCATTCACCGCAATGGCAAGGAACACTTTGTCCGATTCATCGAGGGCGGCCAGGTCGAGGCACCTCTGAAGGAAGTCGGCGAGAGCCCGATGCGCGCCAATGGCAATGTGCTGACCGGCACCGCAGTTCGCTTCCTCGCCAGCCCGTCGACCTTCACCATGACCGAATATGACCGCAAGACGCTGGAGCACCGCCTGCGGGAACTCGCCTTCCTGAACTCCGGTGTGCGCATCGTCTTCCGCGATGAGCGCGGGCCGGAGCCTTATGAGTCCGTGCTGCAATATGATGGCGGCGTGAAAGCCTTCGTTGAACACCTGAACCGCCAGCGCCAGACGCTGACGCCAGATACGATCTATGCGGTCGGAGAGAAAGATGGCATCACCGTCGAGGCGGCACTTGCCTGGACCGACTCCTATCACGAGACGGTTCTCTGCTTCACCAATAACATCCCGCAGCGCGATGGCGGCACCCACCTTGCCGGTTTCCGCGGCGCGCTGACCCGCATCATCAACAAGTATGCCTCCGAGACCGGCATCGCGAAGAAGGAAAAGGTCGAGATTTCCGGCGATGACGCCCGTGAAGGCCTGACCTGTGTCCTTTCCGTCAAGGTGCCGGATCCGAAGTTCAGCTCGCAGACCAAGGACAAGCTCGTCTCCTCCGAGGTGCGTCCTGTGGTCGAGAGCCTGATGGGTGAGAAGCTGTCCGAATGGTTCGAGGAGAACCCGAAGGAAGCGATCAACATCATGCAGAAGATCGTCGAGGCAGCGGCCGCGCGTGAAGCGGCCCGCAAGGCCCGCGAACTGACGCGCCGCAAGTCCGCCCTCGACATCACCTCCCTGCCCGGCAAGCTCGCCGACTGTCAGGAGAAGGACCCGTCGAAATCCGAAATCTTCATCGTCGAGGGTGACTCCGCAGGCGGCTCGGCCAAGCAGGGGCGTGACCGCTCCAACCAGGCCATCCTTCCGCTGCGGGGCAAGATCCTCAACGTGGAGCGCGCGCGCTTCGACAAGATGCTCTCATCGGACCAGGTCGGCACGCTCATCATGGCGCTGGGCGCCGGGATCGGGCGCGACGAGTTCGACATCAACAAGCTGCGCTATCACAAGATCATCATCATGACTGATGCTGACGTCGACGGCGCGCACATCCGCACACTGCTGCTGACCTTCTTCTACCGGCAGATGCCGGAAGTCATCGAGCACGGCTTCCTCTACATCGCCCAGCCGCCGCTCTACAAGGTCTCGCGGGGCCGCTCTGAGCGGTACCTGAAGGATGATGAGGAGATGGACAATTACCTCATCGAGGAAGGCACGCGCGGCGAAACGCTGATCCTCGCAGATGGCACGCAGATCGGTTCCGAAGACCTGCGGGACAATGTTCGCAAAGCCTCAACCTTCAAGCAGGCCCTGTGGCGCCTGCAGCTCCGCGCCCCCGGCCCGATGGTCGAGCAGGCCGCGATTGCCGGCGCTCTGGCGCCCGGCGCATCCGACGCCGAAGCCCAGAAGACGGCCGACCGCCTCAACATCTTCGCCGAAGAAGGCGAGGATACCTGGGAAGGCAAATTCGAGGACGGCAACCTGGTCCTGCGCCGCGAAGTGCGCTCGGTCGAGGAGAAGGCCGTGCTCGACAAGACGCTGCTGGCCAGCCAGGACGCGATCCGCCTGAACAATATCGCGAACGATATCCGCCCGATCTATGTCGAGCCGTCCATCCTGCGCAATGACAAGGCCGGCGAAGTGAACGTGTATGGCCCGGTTGGCCTGCTCGAAGCCGTGCTCGCCTCAGGCCGCAAGGGCCTCAAGATCCAGCGTTATAAGGGCCTCGGTGAGATGAACCCCGACCAGCTCTGGGAAACCACGCTGGATGAAAACGCCCGCACGCTCCTGCAGGTAAAAGTCGCCCATGCCGACGACGCCGACGAGATGTTCACCCGCCTGATGGGCGACATCGTGGAGCCAAGACGCGAATTCATCCAGGACAACGCGCTCGAAGCCGAGGTGGATGTTTGAGGCTTAGCCATAAGAATTGCGCTTCATGGCTGGACATAAGTCTACCATAGCCCGGCTACGAGGTTTGGCACCAAAACGGACGAGCCAGTATTTGGTGGGCAGTTCTGATGCTTTTGAGCACTGGACTGTTGGCCGGTGCATTGTGGTTCACTTGGAGTTCCATCAGTCCGATTGAACTGAAAGTCTTCCTCACGTTCGTCGAAGTCGGGCCAATGCAGGAATTACCTTCAGGCCGAATGGCCGACCCTGCCATTCGGCCCCAGCCCGCCTCTTTCGATCTGGAAATTCCCGTCAAGGGCGCGTCGCGTCCGCCGGATTTCACCCATGACGGG
>JAYZBJ010000233.1:0-6042 GCA_036338795.1 Pseudomonadota bacterium
GTGTCGCAGGCGTTTTGCCTCTGTGCCAGTTGCTGACGGTCGCGATAATGCGCGAGGGGTCCGAAAACCCATAGGCCTTCAGCGTCTCAACGGTACCCGGGTCATCGTCGACCCCGGTGAAGACCAGATTGCCTTGCTCAGCGCTTTCCTGCTTGCGCTCTTCCTCGGCGAAGAGATCGCGGTAATGAGTATTTACGCGGGCCCGGATGTCGGCAATCTGCCTGTCAAATACCTCAAGGCTGTCCAGCCCACAAAGTCTCGCGACACGTGTGCGTGCCTCGTCATCCTTGGGCAGCCGGTGGGTCTGCTGGTCTTCCAGCATCTGGATACGGTGCTCGACATTGCGCAGGCACTCATAAGCGCGGGTCAGCTCGTCACCGACAGGTGCATCGACCGCGCCCGCGGCGACAAGAGCGTCGAGCCCTTTCATCGTCTTGCGGTGTCGCAGGAAACTGTTGCGCCCGCCCATGATGATCTGCTGCGTCTGGACAAAAAACTCGATCTCACGGATGCCGCCGGGGCCCAGTTTCAGGTCCGGTGCATGATCGGCAAGCGCGCTCGCCGTCGTTCGTGAGTTGATCATCCGCTTGACGGCCTGCACGTCGGCGATTGCCCAATAGTCCATGTGTCGGCGCCAAACGAAAGGCTCGAGAAGGCCAATGAAGCGCTCGGCCGCACGGGCATCGCCAGCGCAATGGCGCGCCTTGATCCAGACCATGCGTTCCCAGTTCTGGCCAACGCTCTCATAGTAGATTTCGGCCATCTGGGTAGAGACGGCGGCGGGGGTCGATCTCGGATCCGGCCTCAAGCGCAAATCGGTACGAAAAACATACCCATCACCCGTCACCTCTTCGAGCAGGATCATCGCGTCGCGTACCGTCTTGGTCGCAAGTTCCCCTGCTTCGCCGCTTCCACCACAGAAGATGGCAGGATCGTAGAAGGCGGCCATGTCGATGTCGGATGAATAGTTGAGCTCAAAGGCGCCCATCTTGCCGAGCGCGATTACGAACAGACCGTCAGAAGACAGACCGCGCTTGTTTAAAGAGGCTGTCAGTGCCGCCTGAACTGCAGCGTCAGCGAAACCCGTTAAATGACCGGTCAGCTCGCGTACCGGCGCCGAGCATGACAGGTCCATTGCAGCGACAGCCATATGATTAGCGAGCTTCGCCTGTCGGAGCGCGGCCATGACCTCGTCGCTGCCCTCCAGATTGGCCGCCGCATGCGCGCGCTTTATGGCGTCGGCGGCAAGCGCTGCCCCGCCCTCCTTCTTCAGAAGGTCTAGCGCGCCTGGCGCCCGGCGGGCCAGCCTCGCAAGATAGGGGGCGAATTCAGTGCCAGCCTCGAATGCACCAGCGTCCGACTCGGCCAAGGGTTTCATATCCAACATCGAGACTGTCTTACTGGTCTCGTGGCAAGGTTAAAACCGCTTTCAGGCCCTTCACGTCCGGTGGCCCATGCGTCCACAGGAGATCAAGGTGCCCTTTATGGAGCTCGGCAACCGCATCGGCCAGCGCGAGGCCGAGGCCAGATCCCGACTGGGTGCGCGCTTCATCCAACCGGAAGAACCTCTCTTTCGCCTTGTCCCGCATATCCTCTGGAATGCCCGGGCCGTCGTCGGAAACCGTAATCCGAATGGAATCAGATGTGCGACGAGCGGTGAACCGGATCGTGCCGCCTTCCGGCGTGTATTTGAGCGCGTTGTCGAGAAGGTTCGAGACGGCCTGCGCAATGAGTTCGCGGTCTCCCAATACGATGATCGGCTGTGAGATTTCGCTCTGGAAGGAAAGCCCAGCATCTTCGCAGGCTGGTTCGTACAGCTCCGCCAGCTCGTCAAGCACGCCGTGAAGGTCGATCTTCACCATCCGGCCTTCTGAACCAGCATCCAGACGAGACAGGCGAAGAATGGCGTTGAAGGTCAGGAGGACGCGATCGACCTCTTCGACCGTGCTGGCCAACGTCTCTCGTGCAGAGGCCTCGTCCATCGGCGACAGCAACGCACCTTCGAGCCGGTTTCTCAGACGGGACAATGGAGAGCGAAGGTCATGCGCGATGGCGTCACCGGAATGCCGGCTGGCCGCCATCAGGCGTTCAAGTTTCTCCAGCATCGTATTGAGGTGGGTCGCCAACCTGTCGAACTCGTCGCCCGAGCCCTGCACGGGTGCCCGGATTGACAAGTTACCCGCGACGATTTCTTCCGTAGTTCGCGTCAGCTGTTCGGCGCGCCGGGCGGCGTATCGTGAAATGAAAATTCCGCCAACCAGCGCGAGGAGGACGCCGATCGGCGCAGCTGTTGTCACCGCAGATGTAATGCGGCGCACGATGCGCCCCCGCTCACCCGTTTCAATGGCAACCAGCAGAACGTTCCCATTCGCAAGCCGGACGATGCGCCCTTCGGCCTCGGTGACGACCTCCTCATCGCTGCCGCGCGGCATCTCGATGGAGAGGCTGACCATGCTGACCTCGCCAACCGTTTCAGGCGGAGAGACTGGCAGGTTCGGAAAATCGCCGATGATGCGCTCACCATCCGGCGTTTCCAGCTGATAACGAAAAGGGGCGCCCGGTACGAGCGCCCTCTCCATGACTGATTGTTCAAGCCGTTCGAGCCCGCCGGCATTGTACGCCAGGCCGAGCGCGCGCATCTCGGCATCGAGCCGTTCGTCCGCCTCGGCTCGCAGGGAGCCGACTGTCGCCTGATAGAGATAGGCGAGCAGCAGGAAGGAGAACAGTCCGAACAGGACCGAGTAGACGAGCGCCAGCCGGAACGTCGATGTCCGGACAAACGCGAATGGGCCAGACTTCATGCCTGAAGGCAGTAACCCGCGCCGCGCACCGTTTGAAGGAGGGCTTCATCAAAATCTTTGTCGATCTTGGCTCTCAGACGGGAAATGTGCACGTCGATCACGTTGGTCTGGGGGTCGAAATGATAGTCCCAGACCTTCTCGAGCAGCATGGTGCGGGTCACGACCTGACCTGCATGACGCATCAGGAACTCCAGTAGGCGGAATTCGCGCGGCTGAAGATCGATTTTCTGGCCTTCTCGCCAGACCTTGCGGGCCAGCAGGTCCATTTCCAGATCGCCAACCTTCAGCTTTGTGACCGGAGGCTCTTCCTTGGTCTGGCGACGGCCGAGCGCTTCAACGCGGGCCGCAAGTTCAGCTGGAGCAAACGGCTTGGCCAGATAATCATCCGCACCAACCTTCAGTCCTTCGACGCGATTATCCACGTCCGAAAGGGCTGAAAGAAAGAGTGCCGGTGTCTGGCCGCCACCATTGCGGTATTCCTCGACAAGCTTGAGCCCGTCTTTCTCAGGTAGCATCCGGTCAACCACGAGGGCGTCGAATTCCCGATCGCGGGCCAGAGCAAGGCCATTAGCGCCGTCATAGGCGGTCTCGACTTCGTGACCGGCTTCTGAAAGCACCTTGTTGATGAATGTCGCGTGCTCGCGATCATCCTCTATTACCAGGACCCGCATCATGGGATCTCCTTTACTCTCAGTCGTCTGACTGCTCGCTGATATCGGCAGTAACGAACATTGTCCGCTGACCGTTCCGCACCGCGAGAAGCAGTTTGTCGCGCCCCTTCGCCCGAACTTCTTCAATTGCCGATTCAAGGTCATCGACCGAATTCAGAGTCACGCCACCTGCAGACAGGATCGCCATACCCGGACGGATACCGATCGCTCGCAGGGGGCTGTCAGACTCAAGGTCGCCGATGATCAGGCCGGCTTCGACTTCATCGAGGTCCATCGCATCGCGCGCAGCCGAGTCGAGCGGACGCAGGCTTACGCCGAGTGGGCCTTCCTGCGTGTCGGCGTCCGAGGAATCGGAGCGACCCGAGCTCGAAGGCAGCACAGCATTCGGATCAGCCGGGCGTTCGCCCACTGTGACGCTGATCTGCTGACGCTTGCCATTGCGCAGGACCGTGAAATCATTCTTCGAGCCAGCGAGCAGCTTGCCGACCATCCGCGTCACGGATGTTGCGTCGGTCGCCTCGCGGCCATTGACCGAAAGGATGACATCGCCACGCTTGAGACCAGCCTTGAGCGCTGGGCTCTGATCGGTGACGTCAGCAATGATGGCACCGCGTGCCTCGTCGAGCCCCTGCGCTTCAGCCATGTCGGTCGTCACGTCCTGAATGGTCACACCCAGCCAGCCGCGGGAAACCTTGCCGTCCTTGATGAGCGCATTGGTGACTTCGACTGCCAGTTCGGCCGGGATCGCGAAACCGATGCCAACGGAACCGCCCGTGGGCGAGAAGATGGCCGTATTCACGCCAACAACGCGACCTTGAAGATCAAAGGTCGGGCCGCCGGAGTTACCGCGGTTGATCGCGGCATCAATCTGCAGGAAATCGGTGTAGGGGCTATCGCCGCCAAGCTCCCGGCCATCTGCCGAAAGGATGCCTGCGGTTGCCGTACCGCCAAGACCGAAAGGATTGCCCAGTGCGACAACCCAGTCGCCGCGGCGGAGCTGCGTGTCGGTTTCAAATTCGACATAGGCATACTGGCCTGGATCAGTGACCTTGATCACAGCAAGGTCTGTCTGCGGATCGGTGCCGACCAGCTCGGCTTCGAGCTCGCGGCCATCCTCAAGCACAACCTCGATCTCGGTTGCGTCCTGGACGACGTGGTTATTGGTGACGATGTAGCCTTCATCGGAGATGAAGAAACCGGAGCCTAGCGAACGGGCTTCACGTGTTCGCGGCTCATCTTCCTGATCCTCTTCCTGTCGTTCCTGCATGTAATCATCAAAGCCTGGAAGGCCGCGGAACCGGTCGAAGAATTCTTCCATATTGCCCATGCTCGAGACTTCACGCTCGGAGACAACGTTGACGCTGACGACAGCCGGGCTCACCTTTTCAATAAGGTCGGCGAAGCTGATCGGGGCGCCATGAGGGGCCTCAATGGTGATGGGCTGTTTGGCGTCGGCCTGCTGGAAATTCTGGGGCACATAAAAAAGGGCGCCCGTCAGACCGGCGCCAGCGACGGCAGCCACCAGAGCCTGTTTCGAAATACCAAACGACTTCATCTTGATCACTCAACCTCCTGATCGTGTTTCGACCCATCAATATTGGGCATGATGCTAGGACAGCACCACCGTATACGTGAATTAAACATCATTTAGACATGAGTAAGGCAATCAGGCGTTTTCATTGGATTTTTTGGCCGGCAAAGCCTCAACCGATGTCCTGACTTTCACCTCGCCTTCCAGCGTCCTGTGGACGGGACAACGGTCGGCGATCTCACTCAATCTCGCGACCTGGTCATCGTCGAGGTTCCCCGCGATCTCGATCTCGCGCGTAAACACATCGATCTTGTCCTGCGGGCCGCAGGTCTCGCAATCGTCGACATGACGCTTGTCGTGGTTAAGTCGCACGGTGACGCGTTCGAGAGGCCATTTCTTGTGCGTGGCGTACATGCGCAAAGTCATGGCCGTACAACCGCCAAGGCCCGCCGTCAGCCATTCATACGGGTCCGGCCCCGTGTCCGAACCGCCAACATCTGTTGGCTCATCCATGATGTATCGACGTCCGTTGATGAAAACCTCGTTCTGGAACGGCCCGGCCTGGCCGGTTTCCCGAACGATGACATCGTGAGTCTGGTCAATCAGGTCACCATCACCAGAGCCTTCGCCGAGATAGCGAGCCGCCCACGCAGCGATGACACTCGCCGCAAACGCACTGTCTTCTGCCTTGCTGAGAAAGTGATCTGCCTTGTCGAGACTTATAAAACTCTTCGGATGACGCGCAGCGAGGAATAACCCCGTCGCATTGTCGATGCCGACAACAGCATCGGTCGGCGCGTGCAGGACGAGGATCGGCACACGCAAACCCTTCAGTGCTTCGGTGACGTTCGAGGTGCGCACATCTTCAACAAACTGGCGCGTAATGGTGAAAGGCCGGCCGCCGAGATCAACTTCGGCCTTCCCTTCCTTCTCGATGTCCTCGACATGGTCTGCGAAGTTCTGGATCACATGGTCGGCGTCCGATGGCGCATTCAACGTAGCGACCGCGCGGATGCTCTCTATTTTACGCGCGGCGACC